>PXDG01000062.1 GCA_003565105.1 Parcubacteria group bacterium
GGTAGTCAGCCAATTGATCCTTGTGGAAGTTATAATTGGGGTAACGCTATGGACTTTTCAGTCAGTATTGGAGAACCCTGGCTGGTTGTTGAGCCTTCATCGGGAGTCATCCCACCGGGAGCATCATTTGAGGTCGGGTTAACATTCAATTCTGAAGCACTCGAAACCGGTGAATACCTGGCTAACCTGAAGTTTACAACCAACAATCCGTTTTTTGAACAACCTCAACTGACAATTCCTGTCCACTTCACCATGTGCAATGTGTTAACCGAATTCCCATGGGTAGAGACATTCGACGATGACTCAGAAACCAGGGCTTGCTGGACACAGATTCAGGAGGTTGGCGATGCCCTCTGGACATTCCAGGCAGGGTCATCCGGTGGTTTAATTCGTAATGCTTATGTTGGGGAATTAAATGCCCGATTTGTTTCACAGTCCGGAGATAATTCGCCTGTTACAAAGTTGGTAAGCCCAATGTTTGATCTTACACCCTTGCGCGACCCAACCGTGTCATTCCACTATGCGCAGCAAATGTGGGGCGCCGATCAAAATGAAACAAAGGTGTATTATCGTACCAGCGATGAAAGCGAATGGGTTGAAATTGCCCACTTTGATGCCAATGTTCAATCCTGGACACAGATGGTGCTTGACTTGCCCGAACCCTCAGCAACCTACAGGATAGCCTTTGAAGGGATCAACAACTGGGGTCATGCCAACGTAATAGATAATGTGATCGTTGATGGCGACTACATTTATACCCTTGACCTTATCGCAGATCCTGAAGCAGGAGGTACTGTTACAGGGGCAGGAGAATACATTGAAGGTGAAGAAGCAAGCATTGCCGCCATTCCCGAAATTGGCTGGGAGTTCGTCAAATGGGAATATGAAGATGGTACAGAAATAATTGGAGCCGAAGCCGAACATACATTCATCATGCCGGCCGAAGATGTACTGTTGATTGCTTACTTCCAATTGGCAGACTACTACCTTACACTTATTGCCAACCCGGAAGAAGGTGGTACTGTAGAAGATGTGACCGACACAGCGCCATACAACTTTGGTGATGTAATTCAGATAAAAGCTGAATCCAACGAAGGCTGGGCGTTTACCGGCTGGACCGGCGATATTGCCTATGTCGATGACGCCGATGCCGCCGAAACAACTGTGACTATACCCGCAGATGATGTTGAGCTGACAGCGAACTTCGTGATGATCGACTACACCCTCACGCTGATTGCCAACCCGGAAGAAGGTGGTGAAGTGCTCGGTGGCGGCGTCTATAACTTCGGCGATTTGGTTGAAATTGATGCTGTTGCCAACGAAGGCTGGGCGTTTGTCGGCTGGACAGGTGATGTTGAATACCTGAACGACAAGAGCTATACATTGACCATGCCTGCCGGCAACGTAACCCTAACTGCCAACTTCGAGCAGATTGCATTTACAACCTTACCCTTCACTGAAAGCTTCGATGAAAACCTCGGCGATTTGTATGTATATACGGTAACCGGCAGTAATCCATGGTTTTGGTGGGAGAATAACCAAACTGCCACAGCTAACGGATGGGGCGGCGAAGATGTTGAAGAACACTGGCTGGTACTTCCGGGCATCAACTTCGATGATTACATCAAAGAAGCGATGACTTTCAGCACCGTAAGCACATTTGGATCTCTAAATGAAGACAACTACCTGAAACTTTTCTATTCGCCTGATTATGCTGGTGTTGGCGATCCATATCTCGCAACCTGGACAGAGCTGGAGTTCAATAAACCCGGCGATGCCATGGTTGACTTGTCAGAAATTACCGGCGATGCTGTATTCCTGGCATTCAAGTATTATTCCACCGATAACCCGTCACGTTGGCAGATTGACGACATTCACATCTTTGAAGACACTGAACCAGTGCTCATCGTTGATCCGCTATTATTGGATGGCTTTGCCTATGTGGAAGGCTACGGACCCTCTGCTGCGCAACTATTTACCGTGAGCGGCTACAACTTAGCTCCGGAAGATGATAACCTCACCGTAACTGCTACCGCTAGTTTCGAATTATCGCTCGACGGTGAAACCTTCAGTGCCTTGCTTGAAATTCCTTATGCCGGTGAAGAACTTGATGAGACACCGGTTTATGTGAGACTTGTTGAAGGACTTACCCTTGGTGTATATGACGAAGAAGCTGAGATTAGCGGCGGTGGTCACAATCCTGTAGCCGTAAGCCTGATGGGAGAAGTGCTGGCTGCTCCTCCAGGTATCCCCTATGCACAAAACTTTAGCGAGTTTGTGTTTGATGGTGGAACTGTTATTAACAGCTTTGGTGATATTGATGAATGGAGCGTTGCATCTACAGGATCACATAGTCTAAGATTGACTTATCATGGCGATTGGGGTGTAGCTAACACAACAGGATTCCGCGGTAATAGTGATGTAATGGGTTATCAGCATAGTGGAACATCAGGTATTCTTACAGCACAACTTACACTGTTTAACAATACAAGCGAAACAATTGAAGAGCTTTATGTCTCCTACATGGGTATGGTAGAACGAGTAACAGAAGGACGTTCGCCTGAATGGACAGTAGCAGTTAATGGCGTTGAAGTGGTAGAACTGTTTTACTCAACGGTTGGCGGTATGAATGCACCTGTCGCAACCCAGATCACTGGACTGAACATTCCGGCATACAGCCTGATCACCATCGAGTGGTCATCCAATAGGGGAGGGGGCACAGGAGGAAGCAAGCAAATCGGTATTGCCGATGTGTTTGTCGGTCTGGAAGAACCGCCACCGCCTGCCGTAGCCGACCCGGTCTTCGACCTGCCTGCCGGCAACTACTTTGAAGATCAAACCGTATTCATTGACAACTACGATGAATATGAAGAAACCGTTAGCGTGTTCTATACCCTCGACGGCGAAGATCCGGATGCCGGAAGCTTACTCTACGATCACGAAGAAGGCATTCTGCTCGCTGATGGAGACGGCCCGATTACGCTGAAGGCCATTGCGATTGATACCGGCAAGACCGTAGCGAGTGAGATTACCACAGCGATTTACAACTTCCCGCTCAACGTGGCAAGCATTGCCGAACTCAGAGATAACGCTGTCCTTGGCAATCTTGGTAATGGCCCGTTCTTCAGGATCACCAGCGAAGTATTCATGACCTACCAGAACGATTCCCGTAACCAGAAATACTTCCAGGATGGGGATGCAGCTGCAGGTTTGAAGATCGATGACTTCCCGGGCAACCTGACAACGGTATTAGAAGTCGGCGACGGTGTTGAAAACCTGGTAGGTGCGCTCGGACAGTTCAACATGATGCTGCAATTCCTACCTGTTGAAGGTCAATCACCAGAAGAAGCCAGCTCAACTGGTATTGAGATTGAACCGTTGCCTGTCACACTCGCTGAGCTGATTGATAGCGACAACTTCTTCACCATCGGCACGTTCGAGTTTTCTGTTTACCAGGCACTGCTGATCAAGGTGAACGAACTTCAGTTTGAGCAGGACGGTATTTTTGACAGTGGTGCGAACTTCGGTGTATTGCCGATCTCTGATCCGACAGCATCCCTCGAGGACATTGAGGCCGCTGACAAAGGTGCCTTGTTCCGTGTTGAATATGCCGATTTGGAGTATAACCTTGAACCGATACCACAGGATCCTTTGAATTTGACCGCTATTGTTGACCAACGGTTTAACGATACTCGGATATTTGCCCGCAGCTGGGATGACTTTGAGGAGATCGAAGAAGTTCCGGATCCCGATGAAGACCTCGTAATTGGCGATGAAGATGATGTTACTGTTGGCGATGGAGACATCGAGTGTTTCTTTGCGCTGGTAAGCATCACCGTCGCCGGTGCAGGCTTCGACTTTGTCGTTGAATCCGGTGGTGAGGTTGAACTGGCTGCCGGTCAAAGCATCCACATGCTGCCCGGCACCAGGGTGGAAAAAGGTGGATACCTGCTCGCCCACATCACAGAGGAAGATCCCTGCGGTATTCCAATTGCTAAGGAAGAGGATGTGATCACTGGCATCGACCCAATGGAGGAGACCCGTTTCGGACCATTCTTCAAGGTGTACCCGAATCCAACTACAGGCGAGTTTACCGTAGAACTTCTTGGTGAAGCGCCATCAGATCAAACTGTCAGGATAGAGGTTTACAACCTGATGGGTACGATGGTTTCCCGCGAGGAGCTTCGCGCCGAAAGCCAGTACCGGATGAGCCTGCTCGGACAACAGCCCGGCATGTACATCATTCGTGTATTCGTTGATGGCCAGATGGGTGTCGAACGTCTGATTAAGCGTTAAGCACCCTGCAGACAAACGCTGTTTCAACGGCAGCGTATACATAGCAACGGCCTCCGCATTAACCTGCGGGGGCCGTTGTGCAAATGTGCAGATGTGTAGATGTGCAAATGTGAAGATGTGCAGATGTGTAGATGTGCAAATGTGCAGATGTGCAAATGTGCAGATGTGAAGATGTGAAGATGATTTTTGATTCTCGATGATCGATTATAAAAGCTCGAAGCTCAAAGGAAGTGATGATTGGATTATTAACATAAAAATCGCCAACAGGAAAACCCCAAAGGGTGATATAGAAAACTTAGTATTGCCGTTTATCAAAAATAAATTACCGATAGCCTTTAAATTCGTCCAAAGCCTTGGTGTTCTCTTTAAGCAGCTTTATTTTTGTACTGAAATAAAAACAAAACCTGCAATGTCATCCGACAAAGACAAAAATAAAAAAAAAGGTAAAGACAGTCTCAGGAAAGACCCTGAACCCGGCAATGTCAGCGAACCCGGCGGCGTTTACCAGCCGCAAGGCTCGCCGACCTTCGAAAAGGTATGGCTGATGTTCCAGGAAACGGGACGACTGATGAAGGAACAATCCCGTGAAACGGAACGACTGATGAAGGAACAATCCCTTGAAACGGAACGACTGATAAAGGAACAATCCCTTGAAGCTGATAAACGTTTCCGGAAAACCGAACGTATCGTTCGAGATGTTTCCAAAAATATCGGTGGATTGAACAACACCGTTGGCGAGGTTGCCGAGGAGTACTTCCGTGGTGCATTCAGTAAGCTTGGTGAACTGTCGGGCGTTAAAGTGAAGTCCTTAGATAGTTTGCAACGAACCGTTGGGAAGGTCACCGGTCAGTTCGACATTGTTGTTTTTGGCGATACGGCAAACATCCTGGTGGAGGTAAAGCACAAGCTACGGGAACAAGACGTGATCCGTTTTTTTGAAAGAACATTTCCCGCATTCAAGCGACTCTACCCTGAACACTGTAAGGTCAAACTCTTTGGGGCGGTGGCCGGTATGACCATCGACGATGACGCCCTGACCCAGGCCTTAGATCAGGGCCTGCTGGTTTTCGCCCAATCGGGCCAGAGAATCGTACAGCTTAACCCCGATGGCTTCCAACCGAAGGAGTTTTAAGCGTTTGGCGTTTATCCGCGATCATCTGTTGCATCCGCTTTATACGTGTGCCATAAAATCAAATAGCACGCAGATGAAACGGATGCAACGGGTTAACACGGATAAACAATTAACGATTATGGATTAACAGCTAAACGCTGAAAACCCCGAAGGGGTGATATGATTTTAGAATGCAGATACTGTCCACTTAAATTAACCTGAGGGACAGTTGGTTATAAAAAGGTTCTTTGACATCTTGGTAGTTCACGTTTTTAAATAGCTCATTAACAGGAGTTTTGTCTAGTAGCGATATGCCCAAAACCTGTAGAATTTCGTAGGTTGAACGCTCAATTTTCAAACTGGAACCAACAATGGCCACCAGACAATATGCAATGATGGCTGAATA
>PXDG01000061.1 GCA_003565105.1 Parcubacteria group bacterium
TATATTCATCCAAAGCTTTTTCGTTTAAGCCCATGTCTTCATATGCATTTCCTATGTTAATATAACTCACTGAAAGGTCTCTGCGATAATCTATTCCGGATGATGGCTGAAAGTCTACCAGTTCTTGTATTGTTTGGAAGGATTTTTCAAAGAACTCCAGTGCTATTTGTATTTGACCTATTTCTGAATAAATAATTCCCATATTTGTAAAACAAGTGGAAAGGTTCGTAAGAAAATCTGTCCTGCCGGGATCAAGGATTACTAATTCTTCAGCGATTTTTAAGGCTTCCCTGTAGTGTTGCAATGCATTTCCCTTTTGACCCAGGTCTTCGTAAACATTACCAACGCTAGTGTTACTAATTGAGAGCTCTTTGCGATAATCTGAACTCCCAGGTTCTATGGCTAATAGTTTCTTATTAATTTTTAAAGATTGTTTAAAAAATTCTAAAGCTGTTTCTCCTTTCCCTAAATCTTCATAAATATATCCCACATTCTTATAAGTCATTGAAAGTTCTTTGCAATAATCAGCTCTATGAGGTTCTATAGCAATCAACTCTTTTTTGATTTCCAGAGATTTCTCAAAAAACTCCAAAGCCTTTGAATTTAGACCCATACCTGCAAAAATATCCCCAATATTATCATAGCTCGCCCAAAGTTCTCGTCTGAATTCAATGCTGCTTGGTTCAAGCTTTAACCAGTCTTGGTTATTTTTAAGAGATTTTTCAAAGAATTCTAACGCCTTTGAACCTTGACCGGTTTTTTTGTAAATATGACCTATTTTATTGAAGCTCATCGAAAGGTCTTTGCGAAAATCCTTTCTGCCCGGTTCAACATTTACCAAGTCTTCCATTATACTCAGATCTTTTTCATAGTACTCTAATGCCTTTAAGTCTTGCCCCAAATCTGAGTAAATTGCCCCCATATCATAATAACTTGACGAAAGTTCTCTCTGAAAATCCGTCCTGTCCGGTTCAATGTCTACTAGGTACTCCATTACCTTCAAGGCTTTCTCAAAGAATTCTATTGCCTTTGGACCCTGGTCAATATCTTTATAAATATTCCCAATTTCACTATAGCATATCGAAAGGTCTTTACGATAAACAGTCATCCAAGGTTCTTGCGCTACCAATTCTTCCGTTAGTTTGCGGCATTTTTCAAAAAACTCCATTGCTTTATGCCTAAGACTCATGAAATCATAAATTCTTCCTACTTTACTAAAACTAATTAAAAGGGATCTACGAAAATCTAAATTGCTGGGTTCTTTGGCCGACAATTCTTCCAGTGTATTCATCATCTTTTCGTAAAAAACCAAAGCCTTAGGGTACTTCCTCATATCTGAATAAATATCCCCCATATGACTATAACTCACGGAAAGCTCTCTTCTCAAATCGTCCCTTTCGGGGTCAAGGTCTACCAGGTATTCTGATAATTTTAAAGATTTTTCAAAAAGATCTATTGCTATCGCTGACTTTCCCATTGCTTTATAGATTACCCCCGCGTAATAATATCTTACCGATAAGTGTTTTTGAAACTCAATGTTGTTGGGTTCAATTTCCACCAAACCTTCAATCATTTTTAACGATTTAATGTAAAAATCTAAAGCATTTTTACTTCTCCCCGTATTTTGATATATAAACCCTATGTTTATGAAATTCTCCGATAATTTTAGTTTCGTTTCAGATGAATCAGCAGAATGTGAAAGTATTCTTTCATTTATTGACAAAACAATTTCAAACAAGTATAAAGCCCATTGAGAATAGCCTGATTTACTATAATTACCAGCCTTTTCATTTATTATCTTGCAGAATTCTGTTTTATCGGTTATGCTCTGATCTTCGGCAAGTTTTAGCAGAAGTTTTTTTAGCAAAGTCTCATTTTGAACACCAGTGTTGTGGACTACCCAATCCAGAAAATTTTCAATGCTATTTCCAAAGATTTCCTCATCATTGAAGAAAGCAATTAATACTTCTTTAAGCCGAGTTTTCATCCTGGCCTGATAAAGATGCACCAGACACCACTTAAGGCAATAGGTATGCACTTCTTCTATGTCATCGGGGTCGTCAAGGATCTCTTTTATGAGATTGTAATGCAGAGCTCCGATCTCTTTTCTTGCATCAACGCGATCAATATACCAGGTGTATGAAGCGTTACTGTCAAAGAGCCAGTCTGACAGCGATTTATGAAAAAGGGTAAGTGCTGATTTGCTTTCAGTAATAAATGAACCTGCCTTTAAAAGAAACGACCTATTAAGTTGCTGTTTGGTTACTGACAATAACACGCACAAATAATCAATGGTCATTGGCTCAATTGCCATAAGCATAGCTTGCAGTGCGGGAACAATTTCTTTTTCGTAATCGCTGTCGCTGAACTTTCTATTAAAGGATTTAAGGTATAGGTCAGCCATACCAAAGGGGAACTTTTCAGGATGTGAAATATCATAGCAATGGTTTTGTATTTCTTCGCACAGTGCGCTGGCATACAGGAAATTGCCCTCACTATTTTGCATAATGCTTTCTATTGCATTTCGTTTTACCAACGGCTCATCACTGATCAAGCGCTTTTCCAGGTATTCCCTTATATCCTGCAGGTTTGATTTATTGGCTGCATCAAAAACATAGGGCTTGAACTTGCGGAGCAATTCAATTGTGCCTGGCTCAGGCCTTGTGGTAACAATCATTCTCAGCCATACCGGGGTTTTGAGAAATGAATCAGAAATAAGTTGTGCAATTTCATTCAGATTAGTAAGTGATTTAGCCTCGTCAAGTGCATCAATCAAAATGAAAAGGTTTCTTCCCGGATTAGGGATCCGATACAAAGGCCGCACGATCAGCTCATTGAACAAGGTGTTTGCATCAACATTTTCATCCACATCAATTGTTGCCAACATATCGCGGAACTCACTTATTTGGGTGCTGATTTGATAGGCAATGGACTTCACCATTTTTACCGGATCGTTGAGATTTTCATCACCGGCATTACAAAGATGAAATCCCACAATTTCAGTTTTTCTGTCAATAAGGGATGAAGAGAATGCAGTTTTGCCTACACCTGGCCCACCCTGCAAAACAAAAACCTTTGAGCCGTTTTGGTCAGTCAGCCATTGGTCAACAGCATCGACAAGCCATTTACGCCCGGTAAAGTGTTTTAGATGAAAAAAAATATCCGACCCGAAATCAATGGGATTCAATTTGTTTAGAAGTCTCTGTTGTACGCCTTCAAAATCAACCTTGTCTTGCTCAAGCGCATCAAGGAGCAATTTGAAGGTTTTTTCATAACTTGCCGAAGGAAAACTGTTTGCACAATCCTGTGCATCTAGCCATTGTATTCTGTAAATGGACAAAGGGGGCTCGCAGTAAACCAACATAACGGGTATTATTTTTACATTGCTCATCATGATCTTGGCTATCTCATTTAGGCAATACCCATCAGGTTTTCTTGCAGAGTGTGGTGTGATGATATAAACAAATCTTCCGACTGACGGATCACTGGCAACCCAATTCAAACCTTCCTCAATATGCGCTTCCCAGTCAGCACCTTCCTTGAGTTTATTTTTATCAAACAATATATTGTGCCCTCGATTCTCTAAATCATTTTTTATTTGCTCTGCAAAGGAAGCATGCTGGTCTCTTCCATAGCTGAGGAAAATATTGAATTTGGTTTTGGTGAGTTCCATTATTCTTTGTAATTAGGATGTTCATGTATTGTAATAATATATGTTGACAAATAAATAACAACTTAAACCTTTCTGATACTACTAAGGGTGGTTCAAAAAGGGTTATGGTTTTTCAATTTCATCAAATGCCCTGTTTACTTTTTCCCAAAGCTTCGGTAAGTTTTTATGATTTATACCTTGCTCGATAAGGGGCTGAAGAATGGTTTTGGCTTTGGTAAGCCAATGAGTTATTTCTTCTTCTGGACAAAGCAAATAAATACACCAGACATTATTAGCGTAATTTAATTTGTAATCAATTCTATTGGGGTCGATAGTCCCTAAATCACTATCTATTTCCATAGATTTTTTGTAGCATTCCAAAGCCTTTTGATAATTTTCATTATTTAAGTAAATTTGTCCAACGCTACTAAGACTCCCGGAAAGAACTTCTCTAAAATCGAATCGATCTGGTTCAGTTGCTACTAACTCTTCACAAATTCGTATCGCTTTTACAAGAAACTCTAAAGCCTTTTCGTCACAACTCAGGTCAGAGTAAACAATTCCTATATTAAATAAACTCACTGTAAAATCTATTAAAAAATCAGTCCTGCTGGGTTCAAGTTCTATTATTTTTTCCAATGCATTCATAGATTTTTTGTAATGCAGCAAAGCCTTTTTGTGTTCGCCTAGACTAGAATAAAGAAGTCCAATATTGTTATATCCGGTGGAAAGGTCTTTTTGAAATTCTATTATACCGGGCTCAATTGACACCAATATTGTACATATGTTTATGGACTCCTTAATGAAACTCAGTGCTTTTGAATCATGTCCCATCCTTTTGTAAATATCTGCCACATTATTTAAGCCAACAGAAAGATCCTTGTAAAAATCAGTCCTGCCAGATTCAATATCCACCAATTTCTTTCTTATTTCTAGTGATTTTTCGAAATAAGCTAATGCACTTTCGTTTTGGCTCATATCTTTATAAATATTCGCCATGTAGTTGTAAGCTACGGATAAAGTTCTGCGAAAATCAGTTCTGTCAGGCTCATTAACTAATAACTCTATCATAATTTTCATGGATTTTTCAAAAGAATCCAAAGCCTTTTGTCGCCAACCCATTGCCCTATAAACATTTCCTAAGTTACCCAAACTTATAGAAAGACTCTTTCGTAAATCGCTCCTTTTAGGGGCAAGTGAAACTAATTCTTGTCTGAGAATAAGGGATTCTTCAAAAAATTCATGTGCCTTAGAAAGTTTACCCATATTTTTAAAAATATCCCCCAAATTATTAAAACTGGAACTAAGTCCTTCCCGCAATTCAGTATTTTCAGGTTCAACATCTACTAGTTCTTGCATAATTTTAAGGTCTTTCTTGAAGAAATCTAAGGCGATTTGTCCTCGGCCCATTGCCCTATGAATTACCCCTAAATTATTATAGTTCACCGAAAGGTCTTTGAGGAAACTAGTTCTATCAGGTTCAAATGATTCCAATCTTTGCATTATTTCCAAAGATTTTTCAAAGAATTCCAGTGCCTTTGAAGATTCACTAAAAGCAAAATAAATATTCCCAAGGTCATTAAGAACGAATGATAGTTCTCTAAGAAGATCGATTCTTTCTGGTTCAAGTGCTAATCTTTTTTCTAAAACTTCCCGTATTTTTTCAAAAAACTCCAATGACCACTTGCTATATCCTATATTTTTGCAGGTATTCCCTTGCTTATCAAAAAAATCAACTAATCGTTCAGTAAAACAATGTCTTGTAAGGTATTCCATTATTTCCTTTGAAAGTTTTTCATCTTCAACCTTTTGAGAAGATATTACATATGCAAATAGTTCCTCAGCTATGATTATGTGGTTTTCAATATAATCATCTTCTTTAAAGATGTTAGCTAATAGCCAGGTAAGTGTTTTGGTATTTTTTGTTTTATAAAGATACACCCCCAAATACCTCAAGCAATTCCCTAACACCTCAGGCTTTTTCTCGAACTGTGCCTTGCCATAGTCGGCAAGCCTCCTGTAATAGGGTTTCTCTGTTTTGCTGTTGGGTAGGTAACGTTTTCTAACTGCATCGAAGAATTGCTGGTGAAAGAACCGTATCAA
>PXDG01000122.1 GCA_003565105.1 Parcubacteria group bacterium
ACCAATAACTGGGCTTTTTATGTTGCAGTATCCGACAACCTGGGGTTTCGGTTCAATGATGAACTAAAATCAAGAATCAATGCATCGGATGGTGCATATGTGGCACTTAGCAGCAAAAATCTGAAAACAAATATAGTTGCTCCTGACAATATGCTTGACAAAGTTCTTGATTTAAAAGTATTAAATTTCAATTATAAAAGTGATCCCCTGGCCAAAGGAAACCTGGGTTTTATTGCCCAGGATGTAATACCCTTATTCCCGGAACTGGTTTCAGCTGATAAAGAAGAAGACAACCTGGGTATCAACTATGCCGGTTTTAGCGTGGTAGCCATTAAAGCCATTCAGGAACAGCAGGTTGTTATCAACAAACAACAGGATTTGATTGAAGAGCTTTTCATCAGGATTGAGCAACTGGAGAAAGAGAAGTAAAACCTGCCAGGAACGATACAGTCACCTCTCTCCTGCAGGTGCGGGAGAGAGGTCTGTCTGTAAAAAATCTCTTTGAATTTTGGTTTCAATGATTATCCGGAGAAATATCGTGTATTATGGGTTGACTTCTAATAGAATGAATGAATTGATTATTATATCCAATCCGTCTTCTTTCCATTAAGAAAGTTTTATAAACCAATTGGTTTATATCAACATCATGGGTTTGATAAAAGAAACGCACCAAGCCCCTCTCTTTATAAACAAATAATGTAGCCTCACCATAAACAATAACTAAAAGAAAAAGGGTTTCATCCTGAAACACGGGGTATCTTTTTGAGTCCATTTGGGCTATTCTTTCACTGGACCTATCCATTTTAACATGGGCTCTCACATATTTTGATACATTGTTAATCCCGAATTCCTTCACAAACCCAAGGGGTAAGCTCCCCCACAACCAACACCACCCAACCCTTCAACAATACACAAGTTTTCTGCAAGCACAATTCAGCATTTCTCTTAAAGTTAAGCATTAAACTCTTAGTATGTTTGCCATGTGCATGCTATTAAAAGAAATTGGAACAAAGTGGAGACCGGAACCCACTCAAAAAAGCGGGGCGGTACTGAAAAGCCTTACGAGTAGGAAATTTAAAATTAAATGAAATGAAAAATTATTTTCAAATGTTTTTAATGGTATTTGTAATCAGTTTGTTTACAAATAACCTTTTTGCTCAAGGAGCATATGTAAATATAAATACTGGTTATGGGCTTAGCATGAGTACCCAGAATTTATATTATTTCGACTTCTACAATTATACGAGTGGGAGTAATTCATCCACATATGAGCAAGTAAATGTATCATTAGGAAAAGGATTAAATTTAGGAGGTGCTTTTGGATATCTGTTTAATGAGAACATTGGAGTCGAATTAGGTATTTCTTACCTTTTAGGCGGCAAGTCAAATGCAAAGGATAAATATTCAGATGGCTCAACAGATTACACTTTATCATCAAGGATGTTAAGAGTTAATCCATCTCTTGTTATTGCTTCTGGTTTTGAAAATATTAATCCTTATGCGAAATTCGGGTTGATAATAGGCTCTGGCTCAATAATGTATGAATATATTGATAATGATGAGGGAGATATAGATGTGTTGAAAATGAAATTAAACGGAGGAATAGCATTGGGATTATCTTCAGGAATAGGTGCTATGTTTCACCTGAGTGATAATATGTCATTTTTCGGTGAACTTAATATGGTAAATTTATCCTATGCGCCAACTAAAGGAAAAGTTACAGAAGCTACAAGTAATGGTGCTGACGAGCTGCCAGATATGACAACACGTGAAAAGGAAATTGAATTTGTTGACAGTTATACGGATAATTCACACGATTCACAACCAAGGAAAGAATTAAAACAAAAGTTACCATTTGGCAGTTTTGGAGTGAATATTGGATTGAGAATTAGTTTCTAAGAATATATGAAAACCAGTCCATAACATGGTATGGCGTGGACAGTAATTAAAAACAATAAAAACAAAAAACTATGAAGCAGGTTAAAACATTAGCAACCTTATTTTTACTTACAGCATTGACTGTTTTTACAGGTTGTAAAAAAGATGAAACAGAAACCATTGAAAAATGGATCGTGGGAACATGGGAATTAGACAGATATGTCCAGCAGGACTTTAAAGATGGAGTTTTGGTCAGTGAAAGTGAAAGTACCGACCAAGGTAAAGTTAAATTCAGTGACGATGGTACAGGTGATGATATAGGGGGCAATTTCATTGGGGGTGATTTTGAATGGAGCAATACGGAGCATGAATTAACTCTCATAACAGGTGGTGGTACTAATATATACGATATTGAAGAATACTCTGATTCCAACTTTGTTTTTAGTCTTACAGACCCGAATGGGAATGATAAGGCTGTTGAACGCTGGTATTTATCAAAATAATTTCTGGACAGGTAATTACTTATAACAATTTAAATCCTCCCCAATTTTGTACATGTCTACCAACTCATCTTTTGGTAATTCATTTGATGAAGCAGATTATAGGGATTTCATTTCAAGCGCAATGGATGAAGAAGTTTATTATGGAAGGGGTAATCCCTGATAAGAAAATAATCATTTAAAATCAGCACCTTCGGCAGTTTGTCGTGGGTGCTTTTTTTTAGACTTCTGTGGGGAAAAAAGTCGCGATTGAGTATACTAAAAAGTATGCTAAATAAAAAAACCACTCACAATTTAGATTTGTAAGTGGCTTTTATCTTGTGGGCCCACCTGGGCTCGAACCAGGGACCAACTGATTATGAGTCAGCTACTCTAACCAACTGAGCTATGGGCCCGGCAAAAACGTTAGTTTGGCACCTTGTTTTTGAGTTTGCAAAGATAAACAATAATGTGATTTGCACATAAATATTTTTTAAAATTCCTAAACCCCCTCAACCCTTCAACTTCTCAACTTCTAAACCAATCAACCTATCAACCCATAAACCCATCAACTTCTCAACCTCTCAACCTCTCAACTTTTCAACTTTTCAACTTTTCAACTTTTCAACCCATAAACCTGCCGATGCACCTCCACCTCAAACCACCCGCAAAAAAGATCGTAGGTGAGTTCATCGGGCCAAAAGGCCGGCTCATGCCATTCTACCAGTTCGTTTTCAAATAGTTCTTTGAAATGATTTCTCAGGAAGTTCTCAATTTCTGGTGCGGTGCTCACATCTTTTACCAGGTAAGTACCATAATCGCCGGAAAAATCGTAATCATTTTCACTGGCGGCTTTGCTGTCGGCTTCCTTAAGCCAGTCGACGAAAGATTGTTTACGTTTGAGTACCAGTGCCGTAAATTCTTTGGGTTGTATTTTCATAGGATTTGAATGAATGTTGCCGGAATATAACCTGGCTTATCACAAAAATACAAATAACAGAATGTCATTCAAAAAACTTAAATTTGTTTTCTTCAAAAAAAACCGATTATGATCATTAAAAATATCATTTTTGACCTTGGGGGTGTGCTTCTCAACATTGATCAGCATGCCACCATCAATGCTTTCAAAGAGCTGGGGGTAAACAATTTCGATGAGTTTTTCACCTTTGCAAAGCAGAGCCACCTTTTCGACCGGCTGGATAAGGGCGAAGTGAGTCCCGAAGAATTTCGCGATGAGATCCGCCGCATCGGCGGAAAAGATTTAAACGATAAGGATATCGATGCCGCCTGGGATGCCATGCTGCTCGATTTGCCCAAAGAACGCATCACCCTGCTGGAAATGGCCCGGGTGCATTACCGCACTTTTCTTTTGAGCAATACCAACGCCATCCATTATCCATCCTACACCCGATACATGAAGGAAACTTATGGTTACAGCAGCCTTTCAAAGCTTTTTGAGAGAGATTATCTTTCGCATGAGGTGGGTATGCGCAAGCCCGATCCGGGCATTTTTCAGTTTGTTCTGAAGGAAAACAACCTGAATCCCCGCGAAACACTTTTCATCGATGATACGGAACGACATGTGGAGGGTGCCCGTAATACAGGCATTGTGGGTTACTGGCTCGATCTTTCCAAAGAAAATGTTCTCGATATTTTCGATAACAACGGGCAGGTAAGGCAGTCGGTAATTATTATGCTTGAAAATCGGTAGATATTATCTGATCAATAATATCATAAACTTCCTGTGCCGTGGGTGCAGTTACCAGTTGCATGCGAAACGGTTTGAAATTGCGGATACCCCTGAAATACGTGCAATAGTGCCTTCGCATCTCAAAAACAGCAACCCGCTCTCCTTTCCATTCTACTGACATTTGCAGATGCTTTTTGCACACCTCAGCCCTTTCGCTTATTTCAGGTTCTTTAATCAGTTCACCAGTCTGAAAATAGTGCTTGATTTGTTTGAAAATCCATGGATTGCCAATGGAAGCTCTTCCAATCATAATGCCATCTACACCCCATTTTTCCAGGGCATCCCGGGCAGATTGCGGGTCTTTGATATCTCCGTTGCCGATGATGGGGATGTGCATTTGCGGGTTGTTCTTTACTTCACCGATCAAGGTCCAGTCGGCAGTACCGCCGTAAAGTTGATTTCGTGTACGTCCGTGTATGGTAAGCGCTGCGATACCCACATCCTGCAGACGTTCGGCAGTATCCACAATAAATTTAGATTTTTCATCCCACCCCAGGCGGGTTTTTACGGTTACGGGAGTATGAACCGCTTTTACGATTTGCCGTGTCATCTCCACCATTTTGGGGATATCCTGCAACATACCTGCCCCGGCACCTTTGGTGGCCACTTTACGCACCGGGCAGCCGAAATTGATATCGATAAAATCGGGTTTAGCCTGCTCAACTATTTTTGCGGCTTCCACCATGGCATCGATATGTGCACCGAAGATCTGGATGGAAACGGGTCGCTCGCCAGGGAACACATCCATCTTTGCCAGGCTTTTGGCTGCATCGCGGATGAGCCCGTCGGCAGAGATAAACTCTGTGAAAACCCAGTCGGCGCCCATTTCACGGCAAATAACCCGGAAAGGGGGATCCGACACATCTTCCATGGGAGCCAGGATAATTGGCGGATGGGAAAAATTGATATTCCCGATTTTTATCTCACGCTTTAAAGGCATCTTTCCAAATAAAAAATCTCTTTGAAAACAAAAAAACCATTAGGTTTGTAATCTTTTGTAAAAAAGGGCTTGCTCAGCTGATGAAAGATATGTTTAAGAAACTTCCTGCAACAAGCTGCTGCCCTGCAAAATTAATATTAAAATCTCTATGGCGAATAAAGGATTTCTTGGCGGCCTGCATCCTGCAGCCAAACTGGTTTTCACCCTCATCGTTGCCCTGACCTTCAGCTTTGTTATAATTTTTGCGGGCACGATACTGATTATGCCTTTTGTACATGTTCCACTGGATGAATTTCTTGCCGGCAGGCTTGACCTTACTGCCCCTGAAAACCTGCTTTACGGAAAGTTTATGCAGATATTTTTTCACCTGGGCCTCTTCATTCTGTCATCCATTTTCCTGGCCTGGGCCTTTGGGAAAAAAGTGCCTGAATACTTGTACATGAAGCAATCTCCGGGACCAGAAATATTTTTCCTGTCGGTAATCCTGATTTTTGCTGCCGTACCGTTCATTAATTACATACTCGAGCTGAACATGCAGTTACGTTTTCCTGAGTTTATGAAACCGGTTGAAGACTGGATTTATGCATCTGAGCAGCA
>PXDG01000109.1 GCA_003565105.1 Parcubacteria group bacterium
CTATTAGTCGAACACAAAGCTTTATCAAAAGTAGAGTATTCTGAATACTCTACTCAATTAAATGAGTTAGCAAAAGTCTTACGAATTAAAATTCTCAATCACAGAACAACACTTGAAGCCAAACGAACTAAAACCCCCGATATAAAGGTATCGGGGGTTTGCTTTTTCAAGATCTTGCGGAATGAAGATAGAGTTATCTTCATTTACCTGACATAGTTCTATAGTTCTCTTGTAGCTACACAATGTCGTCTTTAATGACGGGATGTCCGTCTATATTCATTAAGGACCTTTGTAATGTGGGAAAAGTAACCCATTGATCTAAGGTCAAAACCATGGCTACTTCAAAAAATTCAGAAGAGTACCGCATTTTTTGATAAAGAAGTAATGACACTTCTTTAGGAATGTGTACTTTTACCGATACAACGCCTACACATAATAGTCGTCCGTCATATGGTAAATCTGGATTTAATTGAGCAAGAATTCTTTTTTGAGATCTATGACTCATTAAGGTGATATCGTGAGAAAGACACTCAACGTCCTGACATTGGATCAGTCGAGTTAACCCAACTATTAAGTCCTTTGATTGGCTATTAAAGTCAACGTTATAGGCTCTCGTGATATCATTTACTAAAACAATATCCTGTGACGTATTTCTTATGTAAATTATGCGCACTTTTGCATACCTCTTTGGGACATATTATAGTATACTCTTCAATAATAATTAGTCAATATCAATCAACACAAAGTAAAAAACAACTCAAAGGTGAGTTGTCTTAATCTTAAAAATTTACTCTATATCTTTTTCGAAGAGGTAGAAACAGTGTCGACATTTGTACGACTGCTGCCAGTCGTCCTCTTCTTTGATTATGGGAATCGATCTGATCGATTTCACATAAGAAATCTTTCTTTTTGGCTCACCGATTTTTCTTACTCGATGAGAACTACAGTGAGGACATATCACTGTTTCTTGCAGATGCAGATCTTGAACAACCATTATCTATATACCTATAGACACAACAGTTTTTAGTATACATTTCTAGGTAGAAAATGTCAACCCAACATATCTCTTCCAAACCCCATCACCTTTTTCAAGAAAGATTTTTGTATTGACGAAATACGTGGTATGAGCTATGATACATATCGTCCTATATAGATATTATGTACCATGACAGCAGAGTTTGACTTTGAACAATACGAAATTTCCGATTGGAAAAAAGCATTGTCTCACCCTTGTGAGAAGATTAAACTATCAGCAATTATGAAAGTACCCGAGTACGTGTCTGAAGAAACAAGTGTTTACTTGTTAACTGACCTAATTACTCATAATGAAGAATCTCTTCCAGTCTATAGCGTGATCTTTGAGGTTTTAGAAGATCTTATTGATTCTACCGAAACTCATAGTCAGTATGAAATGATCGAAGCAACTTTTGCTTTAATGAAATTCAACACTGATATTTCTGTAAATAAATTAGCTCAAGAGTTCTTATCTAATTTTACCACAGAGTTTCTTGATGAATATCGCTCTCAGACGTATATGAAGGATGAAACGTTTAATCTTTTTTCTAATCTTCTCGGATAAATACTCCCTAGATTAAGAGCTCTCACCCTTCACTTATTACACGTGAAGGGTTTTTTATTTTAGAGAATTACTTGTTCTTCTCTTCACAAAAAGACCAATTCACCGTACAATGAAGATAATCTAACATTTATCTATGCGAATCAACAAGTATTTAGCTGACCAAAATATCTGCTCCCGCCGAGAAGCCGACCGTCTCATCGAAGAAGGTAAAATTACGATTAATGGACGCCCCGCTCAATTAGGAGATCAAGTTAGTGAGACTGACATTGTTGAAGTAGGAGATATTGAGAAAAAATATCGTTACTATGCCTATTACAAACCCCGAGGGATTATCACTCACAGCCCTCAAGGAGAAGAGATATCTATTCAAGAACTCACAGGACTTCCCAAAGATGTATTCCCCGTCGGGAGACTCGATAAGGATTCTTACGGACTTATCATTCTAACCAATGACGGACGTGTTACTAAACACCTCCTCGAACCAAAACGAGAATTAGAGAAAGAATATCTAGTACAAATCAACAAACCCGTAAGCCAACGACTGATTCAGAACCTCATTAATGGTGTTGTCCTGGATGATGGGTATAAGACCAAAGAATGTTCTGTAAAAAAAGCGGATACTAACGCTCTGCGAATCATTCTCACTGAAGGGAAAAATCGCCAGATTCGGCGAATGCTTGATGCTCTTGGATATAAGGTGACCGAGCTTATGCGTGTCCGTGTTGGAGCAGTTGAAATTGAAGATCTCGCTCCTGGAGAATTTCGTAAGATTAAGAGACCTTTTTAGTACTTGTACATTCCCTCATAAGGAGTATAATGAATATATTGTACGAACTGGAGGACTCTATCGTGCAAAAAGCTAAATTAATGATCCCACTTCTCGTTTTATTTGGAGACGACATTGTCATCGAATTATTTCGGATATCAACACCTCTACTTCATCTTTCGATTCCCAATAATGTTACCATTTGGATTACCATATTCCAAATTACGAGCTTCGGATGCATCCTGGTCAAAAAATGCCTATCTCTATAATTTTAACCTGAGTGCTCAACTCAGGTCTTCACTTTTATAAAAACCAGCACGTATTTATAACAACCGCAAGAAATGGTTCACACTTGATCTAATATACTTCTTTTTTGATTTTTCGAAATTCTTTTTTATTCCCGTACGCAGGAAAATCTTTATGATGATCGGGTGGAATAAAATTAGGATCTTTTTCATGCTGAATGGCACACCAATATTTTTCTGTCTCACCGGCCACTTTCACGCCATAGGCAAAGAAACCATTCACATATCCACAGTACATACAATTTACTTTTTGAAGAGGTCCAAGATATGACAGTTTATGTCGATCAATCTTAATATACCTACCTCTCTCAACGAAAGATATTCCATACAAAGGGAAACACACGCGATGATAAATCTCTAAACACAAATCCAACACAACCACTGGAAAAATAAAAAGGTAAATAAAAGGCATTGAGGCTAGATTCCGTAATTCCTTACTTGAGAGTATAAGACCGTACTTCATACTTTTTATGATTAAGTATACAGAAGTATATCAAAAAAAGACTCCTCTGAGAAGAGTAACTTTCAACCAACTCAACAATACAAAACATTGACAAACCTTACAAAACAACGTATAAATAATTCTAGTCAGCCCAAATTTACCAAATTTGTAAATCATGGTTAAGAGACTCTTTCCAGAGCCTCTCTTTTTATTGATATATCAATATCACTCGTATTCTCTCTATATGAAATCTTTTCACACCCTCTATACCGATCTCAAACCACACCTCAGAGCTGATATCTTATCAGGAATAACCGTTGCCTTAGCTCTCATTCCCGAGGCTATTGCCTTTGCTTTTGTCGCAGGAGTCCCTCCACTTCTCAGTATCCAGACCGCTATTATGATGTGTTTGGTTGCTGCTATTTTTACTGGACGACCTGGAATGATTAGCTCATCAACTGCAGCAATTTCCGTAGTATTTGCCCCCCTTATTGCCGAGCACGGACTTCAATATTTGTTCGCTACCGTTATTTTGATGGGTCTCATCCAGATCTTTCTTCATCTCATTAATCTTGGAAAATTCGCTTCGATCATTCCTCATTCTGTGGTTCTTGGATTCTTAAATGGTCTTGCTATTGTGATTTTTATTGCTCAATGGGCACAGTTTCAAATCCGTGAAATTATTGTTGAGAATGGGCAAGAAATCACTCAAATGTCCTGGCTTCCTGCCCAAGACTTTGCCATAATGTTTGGATTTGTTATTCTGACAATGATCATTATTCATCTTTTCCCCCGCATCAATAAAACAATTCCTTCTCCTCTGGTAGCCATTCTGACCATTACGGGAATATCCTCTCTCTTAGCCTGGCTGGATATCTATTCCCTGATTACTGTCGCAGATTTTGCTGGAGAACAACTCAAAGCTGCCGCACCATCATTTATTATCCCATCTGTACCACTCAATTTTGAAACCCTATCCATCATCTTTCCTTATGCTCTTATCGGAGGATTAGTGGGGCTTACCGAGGCCACGCTAACTACTCAAGTGATTGATGATATGACCAGTACGAAGGGATTTATCAATAAAGAATTTTTTGCCCAAGGTATTGCCAACGTCATAAATGGATTCTTTGGAGGAATGGGAGGAGACGCCATGGTGGGACAGTCCATCATCAATGTCCAATCAGGAGGACGAACCCGTATCTCAAGCATCACTGCCGGACTTGGATTAATCATCTTAATGGTCTTTGCCGCTCCGTTAGTCAACGCCATTCCTCTCGCTAGTCTTGTAGGATTGATGTTTATGGTGGTTATCTCCACCTTCCAATGGGAAATCTTTAAGTACAAAGGGCGAATCCCGGGACAAGACATTCTTATCATTGCTACCGTTACTATCCTGACCATCTTTACGGATTTAGCCACGGCCGTCATCGCAGGGATTCTCCTAGCTACCATCATCTTTGCTTGGGAAAAAGGAAAAGCTCTTGAGGTAAAAATCCAGATGAACTCCAAAGGGCATAAAATCTATAAGGTCAATGGAGTAATCTTCTTTGGATCAATGCAAAAAATGAAAGGCGAATTTGACGTAGCCAACGATCCTGAGATTGTTATCTTGGATCTCAAATACGCTAAAGTAATGGGTATCTCCGCCATCGAGTCGATTAACAAAATTGCCCAAAAGTATGAAGCCGCGGGGAAAGAACTCATCGTAACTCGACCCAATGAGAATTGTAAACTCTTGCTCAAAAATGCAGCAGATTTGACCAGTATTCATCTCAATGAAGAGATGGATCCAACGGAGATTTAAAACCTGAGTATCTATCGTTTAAATCTATAGAATAAAACCACCTTCATATTATTTTGTATCAATGCAAGGTGGTTTTATGTTAATAGTATGTCGTCTTTAATGAATCCTCTGTACAATCCCCCACGGATTCCCTTGGTACTCATTTTCCCCATCACCTTTTTGTAGCCCATACGAGCCAAAAGCCGAGTGATTCAACCCTTCTATCTCAATGATTTTAACTGTATCAGGGAGATTTGATTTAGCCTGCTCATAGTTATCGCGATTAATAATTTGATCATTATCTCCCATCACAGAGATTATATCTCCCATAAAATTTGAAATATCCCGATCACAATAACTTCCCTGAAGGAGAAGCCCTTGCACAGTATCCTTATTATTATTGGTGTATCTACAGGCAGCAATACCTCCGAGCGAATGTCCCCCTACCCAGAAGCTCTCGAGCTGTTCCCGATAGGCAATCCAATCTCCCATCCAAATGCCAAAAATTGCAGCGTTAAAAGGAACCTTAGCAATATATACTGTCACTTGATATTCCTGAGCAAAATCAAGTGCATTAGGAATATAACTATCTGGATACACCAATCCTCCTGGATAATAGATCAGACTCCGTTCCGATTCGACAGGCTCAATCATATAATAACCAAACTTTTCTGCTAAAGAAACGTCTGGAGATTGCTCTAAGGCCACTTCGATAGCTCCCTCTTCAACGGGATACGACTGTATTCTCACATAAAGCGAAAATCC
>PXDG01000150.1 GCA_003565105.1 Parcubacteria group bacterium
AAAAATTGCCCTCGTGCACGAATACCTGACCCGTCGTGGAGGCGCAGAACGAGTGCTCCAAAGCTTAGCTGAAATATATAATGAATCTGACATTTATACTCTTTTGTATAATCCAGAGAAAATGTCTGAACTTTTTCTTCCAGAAAGGGTGTATACAAGCTTTTTACAGAAATTACCAAAATTTTTACGGAATCGTCCCAAATATCTGGGTCTGTTTGCCCCCTCTGCGGTAGAGTCATTTGATTTGGCCCGTTACCAAGTAGTTATTTCGAGTTCTAATTCATTTGTAAAGGGAGTTATTACCAAGCCACAAGCGATACATATTTGTTATTGTCACGCTCCAACATCTTTTGTATGGGATGGTTTTTATCAGTATCGGAAAAATCAACGAAAAGGCTCGTTTTTGAACTTTGGAATGGCTTTATTAGCTCATTATTTGAGACAGTGGGATCGTCAAGCTGCTGATCGAGTGGATTACTTTATCGCAAATTCAAAGACGACTCAAAAGCGGATTAAAAAGTTTTATCGGCGGGACTCAGAAGTCATTTATCCTCCAGTAAACGTCACTCGGTTTCAAGCACGTTCAGAGCATAATGGGACCTTCTTAATTGTTTCACAATTAACCCCATACAAGAATATTGACATTGCTATTGATGCTTTTAATAAATTGAGATTACCTTTGATTATTATTGGAGAAGGATCTGATCGAAAGAGATTAGAGAAGTTGGCAGGAGACACTATTACATTTAAAGGATTTTTACCAGATGACGAAGTGGTGAATTATTATCAGGAATGTAAGGCTTTTGTTTTTGCAGGGAAAGATGATTTTGGAATTGCTCCTGTTGAGGCTATGGCTGCAGGTAAACCAGTCCTAGCTCTGCGAGCTGGAGGTGCTACAGAGACTGTTTTAGAAGGAGTGACAGGTGAGTTTTTTGATGCTGCTGTTCCAGAGATTTTGGCTGATGGAGTTCGTCGACTGAATGCTCATTATGATAGCTATGATACACAACGTATTCGTGTTCAGGCAGAGCAGTTTTCAGAAGATATTTTTGAACAAAAAATACAAGAGTATGTAAATAAGATCTTACAAAATTAACCAATTTGAGTGCACTGAGTATATTTTTCATTGAGAGCATCGTGGAAGTTATCAGGATTGGTGAGAATAATCTTGGTACTAGATGATATTTGTGAGAGTTCTTGCAATTTTTGAAACATACCGCCTGTGACGTCGATGCTCTGGGATTCCTTGATGAATTCGCGAGAATTATTGAGAGTGTCTTTATCAAATCGTAAAAGAGTATTTGCATTTTCATCCAGTACTCCAGGAGTGTCTCCAATCATAATGATCCGACAGTTGTGGCCTGAATACTTTTGAGCAAGGGTTTTTACTAAGAGGTCTCCTGAGGTAATGCTGATATCTTTCTTTGTCCCTAATGTAACATCTCCGTATAGGGTGGGAATGAGATCTTTGGCCCAGAGTGATTCAAGTAAAACAAAGACATCTTTTGAGGTATGAGAAGTCCAACTTGAGCAGGATAATGAGAAGAGGGGGAGCTGGTATTTTAGAAAAATATCAACTATGAGTGAGTTGAGTTTTCGTACTCCATATTCGGTTTTTGCGAGCCCTATGGGTGCTTCAGGATGGTTGAATCCGTGGTGAAGTTGATACTCTTTTACTGTAGGGTGAGCAAAGGAGCCTGCTCCATGAACAATAGCAATGCGGGTATCTCGGTGGGATTCTCGATACGTATTCAATACTTTTGCTAATTGATTGCAGATCTCTGCGTTGAAGGAAAAAGGGGTTGTTTTATCAGTGAGAATGCTCCCACCGAATTTAATTATTAGAGTATTCATATAGGTATAGTAGCATAATATAAGAATATTTGATATATTGAGTAGGTTCTAGAACCTTGGTAGATTTATGATTAAGTCAGATACGTATCTTATTTTTGATATCGATGGAACTATATCAGGACGTAGTCAATTAGTGTATGAAGAAACCGTAGCCACAATTGTTCGACTCTGTAGAGAATATAAATTATTATTAGGATTTTGTACAGGAAGAGGAATCGCTCTCTTTCAATATCTTTTAGATAATCTTTATTCCAAAGGAGTAACGCCAGATATATTGATATGTGAAGAAGGTTCTCAAGTATACTCTTCGAGTATAACGGCTATAACATATTTTTCACAACAAGTCAAAGAGACCCTAATACAAGATTTCCAACCACAAGGAGTAAGTTTGTTTTATGTTCCAGATAAGCACAGTTACTACCTCTACGGAGAAAGTCAACGAAGAGTAGATACTTTCTTGACCCGTTTTCAGAATATCTATGTATTCAAAACTACGATCATTCCTCAAATATTTAAAGAATGGATGCGGACTAAGTCCTTTGGTTGTTATCGTACCAGTAACACAGTACGGAAATACGGTGGAGTAAGAGTGTTTTTTAATCCAAAGCATAAACTGTATCAGATGTTACCAAACGATGTTTCCAAGTCATTAGCGATTCATAAATATATGAAAAATGGTTGCGTATTGTACTGTGGAAACGAACCCGCAGACGAAGAATGTTATGAAATACATAATGTTACCTCATTTCATGTTGGGAATTTCGGTGGCCAAAATGCTGACTATAGAGTATCTTGCTCTGCTGAATTATTAGATAAGTTAGAGTGGTATTTACAATCGTATTTGTAGGAGCTCTGGAGAAAAATTAAGAATAGAAGAGTCACTGTCTCAGTTGGCTCTTTTTATGATATACTAAATGTAATGATCAAAATATATTTATATGACATACACAGATCAGTTACACCAAACCATTGCCGGTATTCAAAATGGAACACTTTCTCAAACATTACTGGTTTCAGGCCCATATGGATCAGGGCAGAGATCATTCGTGAGTGAAGTTGTAAATACTGCAATTCCTCAAGGCTTTGACAGTCCTGATGTATATACCGTTTCTCTTCCTCAAGATAAACATTCAATCCCATTGGCAGAAGTACATAAGGCGCGAGATTTTCTCAGTCGATCTCCATTGGTAGGGCGTGTAAAGATCTGTATTTTTTTTGATGCCGATTTCTTAGCTGTAGAAGGACAAAATGCAGTATTAAAAAGTATTGAAGAACCTCATAAAAGTTCATATATTTTTTTTGTGTCAGATTATAAGAGATTATTGACTACAATCGTATCACGATGTCAACAAATAGAAATTAGACCTGGAAAGATACAGGATATATCGTTGGGCTATCGTGATATTGATTCACACCGTGTCTCAAAGAATGTTATACAGTATCTGGATATTTTAAATAGTCCCTTATATCAACGAAGTTCGTATCTTATAGATGTGTTAGAGTCTTCTTCTAAAGCTGAATTAGCCTTCTTATTATGGATCTGGGAAACGGTGCATATGATGAGCCTCCTTGCGCAGACTAATAGAGAACGATATACTGAATATGTACGAGTATTTTCTCAAGAGATCCAGACATCTTTAGATCAAGTATCTCCTGACTTAACTGCCTTGGCTAGATTAACTGATATGAAAACATCTTTATTGTTCAGTACTCGAAGACGTCAGGTAGCTCTTGAAAACTTTTTATTCACCTTAGGTTAATAATGCGATATGAAATTTTTACTTATCCCAATCGTTCTTGGTTTTTTACTCTTATTATTTGCGGCAATTGGTCTTTCAGGTGGTTTAGGTGGACTAAATACATCAAGTCCTGGTAGAGGAGGTAGTGGTGGGGGCATATGGGTCTCTGAAGACGATGGAAGAACCTTTGAGCTGAGAGGGGCTATTGAGGGGGGGGACAACGCAACTATGAGTCGAGAAATTACTGGACTTATACCTGGCTCAGAGAATGAATCTCTGTTTGCTGTTTCACCTCGTCAAGGAGTGTTTCGAACGAATAATCGAGGAGAATCTTGGCAACATATTTTTGCAGGTGATGTTGAAGCTACTGTAGTAGCTGTCAATCCTAATGATGATTCTGAAGTATATGTTGGAGCTATTTTAAATAGAAAAGCTCGTATTTATAAAAAATCTAATTCTCTGGAGGATTGGACTGAGATATATGTTGATGCTGTAAATCGTACCGAATTTGTTGGACTTCATGTAGATAGAAATAATCCAGATATTGTACTTGGATTACTTTCAAATGGAACGTTAATTAAATCTTTTAATGGAGGCAGAGATTGGGTGTTAGCATCACGTGTACCAGCCTCAGCTACTGGGTTGTATGTAGATGTAAGAAATCCTGATAATATCTATGTGTCAAGTTTGGAAAGTGTATTTAAAAGTACAAATGGAGGGTTTGATTTCGAGCAAATGAATTTAAATATTAGAGGGAATGCTTTTGTGGGAACACAGGTGTCCTCATTGACTACTAATCCAAATAACAGTGCTGAAGTATATGTTGGGAGTTTAGGTGAGATGTCTCGAACTTCTAATAGAGGAGAAACCTGGGAGTCAATTAATATCTTGACACCTTCTGCAAATGTGCCTGTACAAAAGATTGCATTAAATTCGCAAAATACTAATCGTATTTATTATGTAGCTGGATCCGTGTTGTATACGTCTCAGAACCGCGGAGAAAGCTGGAAAACCCGAGAACTTCCCCCTGGAGTATCTACGGTGTCTCAAATTTTAGTGGATGCTCAAAATAATGATATACTATATATAGCAGCACAGTAAGATTGTGTCTATAAGATAAATGAATTACTATGATCGATATTCCATCGTTATCAAATCAACTCGATAAAACTATTCAATCTTTATGTAAAGAATTTGCCAGCCTGCGTACGGGGCAGGCCAGTGTGGATTTAGTTGACGAATTAATGGTAGATTCGTACGGAGTGCCAACTCCAATGAAACATGTTGCAGCAATTAGTGTTCCTGAGCCACGAATGGTCTTAATTTCTCCGTGGGATGGGTCTATGACAGCGCCAATTGAAAAAGCTATTTTGCAAGCGACCCATTTAGGCATTAATCCAGTTGTTGATCAAAAAGGTATTCGTTTGATTATTCCTCCGTTGACAGAAGAGAGACGGAAAGTGTTAGCGAAAGAAGCTTCTCAAAAAGCAGAAAAGTTTAAAGTAGAGGTTCGACAAGTCCGAGATGAAGTCCGTTCAGATCTCAAAGAACAATTAAAAAACAAAGAGATTTCTGAAGATGAACAAAAATATGATTTAGAAGAGATTGATAAGTTAACGAAAGAGTATACTCAAAAAATTGAAGAAATCTTATCTGAAAAACAAGCTGAGATAATGAAAGTCTAAGTATATGGTTACCATACTTCTCTTTGCGTTTATTTTGTTGATTGTTGTTATTGGACACGAGCTTGGACACTTCTTCGTGGCTAAATGGTGTGGTGTTAGGGTGGAAGAGTTTGGCTTTGGACTCCCTCCTAAAATCTGGGGATTCCGACCGAAAGGAAGTGAAACGGAATACACTATTAACGCTCTTCCTATTGGGGGATTCGTGAGATTATATGGAGAAGATGGTGATGAACGAGACTCTCCTCGATCATTCGCTGCTCAAGCCCCGTGGAAGAAAATTGCTATCTTGGTCGCAGGTGTGGTAATGAACATCATCATTGCTTGGGG
>PXDG01000161.1 GCA_003565105.1 Parcubacteria group bacterium
ATCCTGTATTTCCTCCTCCTCCGTTGGTTATTGTTCCTGTCGCGATTTCTTCTGCTTTTGCTTCATATTTCATTACACAAAAATCATCTGTTCCATATAGTCCACTTCCTGGTACTCCTATGTATCCAGCTGGACAGTCTATGTCTGGATTTGCTGCTTCTATATAGGTCTCTGTTCCTTCGTGATTGGTGTATACGAGATATCCATTGACTTCTTGCTGTGTTGTCACAGGTTCTATTTCTCCATTGGCTATCTGTTGCTCTATTTGGGCTATGGGATCAGATGCAATTGGATTTACTGCCAAATCCTGATCCAACTCTCCTTGCTCTGCTCGAAGACTTATTCTCCCATTCTCAGGATTGATTGCTACTTGATAGCCTCCTCCATTGGGATCTTGTGGGATTTGGGCGAGATAACTGGGGACTAATGCTCCATCTAAATCTACACATTCTCCTGCTGGTTCTCCATTGACACATACTTCTTGATAGGTATTGGTTATTCCTCCTGGATATCCTCCGTTATCTATTAAATATTGATCTAAGGCATTTCCCAAGCTATTAATATCACTACTTCTCTCGGTGTTACGCACTAAGGCTAACTGTCTCTGTGGGTTGATTGCTACGATGACTATTGCTGCTAATATCCCTATCGCTGCTATGACTAACAGGATTTCTAATAAGGTGAATCCTTTTCTGTTGACTTCCTTTGATTTCATTGTTTTTATTCTTATGTACTACCTACTATCATTATATCATACGATTCTTAGATAGATCTGAGAGAAGTGTGGATATCTTGCTCTATGCAATGGGCTGGCACACGGGCCAGACACTACAGATCAACGTTCTCAAGAAAAATTTTGAGAAGGATTGATTCTCTTGCTGTAGTTGCGTAATAACTAGTTTTATATCAAACCTTGCAAAAAGACAATAATTCAGTATAATAAGAACGTATCGGGCGCATAGCTCAGTTGGTAGAGCAGAAGACTCTTAATCTTTTGGTCGGAGGTTCGAGCCCTCCTGCGCCCACAAGTGAAGCAGAAAAAAGCCTAGTAGGCTTTTTGTGAGGGATCGAAGGACGGAGCGTAGCGTGAGTTTGGACAAAGTCCAAGGCGAACGCCGTGAGTCCAGGCCTGGAGGAATTTTCCGTCAGGAGAATTACCGAAACGGCGAGCCCTCCTGCGCCCACAAGTGATAAATAAAAAAGTATGTATTCCAACCCAACTCTCATTGAGACCAAGAAATTCAGTGACACCAGAGGCTTTCTGATACCTCAATCATTCAATCACTCTTGGGTTCAGCAAAATATCTCTCAATCAACGCAAGGAACCTTTCGAGGAATGCACTTTCAAATAGGAAGTTCAGCTCAGGCTAAACTCGTACAAGTACTTCAGGGAAGTGTGGTAGACTTTGTTGTTCCTCTTTCCTCCTCAGACAATCCGACTGTAGAACACTTTCACCTATCTGCAGAAAATCCCACCATCCAAACAACTTTGTACGTCCCCAAAGGATATGCTCATGGCTTTATTGCTCTTGAAGAACATACTATCTTTCATTATCTAGTAGACACTCCCTATGCCCCAGAGTCAGAGAGAAGCTTACATTATCAAAGTTTCCCTCAAATTAGCAAGACTATCCAACAATACGGATTCAATATGGACACTCTCCATATTTCTAAAAAAGATGAAAAGGCCCCTCTTTTCTCAGATTGGAAAACAAGACAAGAACCAATCCTCTAAACTACTACCTGATTTCACCCCCAAATTCTCAATTACCAGCTCTATCTATTTACTTGATTTATCCTCATAAATATCGTATTATAGATAGGAGTCTTTTTATACGAAATCATAATTATTATCGTGACTCTCTTTATTATTAGCTAACCTCTCATATTACATGAGTCAAATACAAGAATCTCACATTATGGATGAACTCCTCAAGGAGTATCCTGTTATTGTTCCTCAAGTTGGTGAAGACATCACTGGAACAGTACTTGAAATTGGAACCAGCAATCTTTTTGTTGACCTTGGATCTATCGGAACTGGAATCGTACTCGGAGAAGAATTGAATGACGGATTTGAAACAGTAAAGAAATTATCTGTAGGAGACGAAGTGACGGCAACCGTAATAGAACTAAATAACGAAGATGGGTATATAGAGCTTTCAATGAGAGCTGCTGCCGAAGATGCTGTTTGGGAAGATCTCTACGCAAAGAAAGATGCCGAAGAACCTGTTGAAGTCAAGATTATGGATGCCAACAAAGGAGGCCTTCTGATCAAAATTAATGGTATTGGAGGATTTCTTCCTGTATCACAGCTTGCCTACGATCACTATCCACGAATCGATGGAGGAGATAAACAGCGAATTCTTTCTCGTTTGCAAGAATATGTCGGAGAAACCTTCCGAGTATCTGTGATTACCGTAGATCGTGAAGAACACAAGCTTATCGTATCCGAAAAAGTCGCCCGAAAATCAGAAGAACTTACCTTAATCAATAGTTATCAAAGAGGAGATCTTGTTGACGGAGAAGTTACTGGTGTTGTTGACTTTGGAGTATTTATTAAATTTGGAAATGATGGACGAAAAATTGAAGGTCTCGTTCATATCTCCGAACTTTCTTGGCAACTCGTAGAAAATCCACGAGATTTGTACAAAGAAGGAGATAAAGTTAAAGCACAAGTTATCGACGTATCAAACGGAAAAATTTCTCTATCTATCAAAAATCTTCTTGAAGATCCGTGGCAAACTATTGCAAAAAACCTTTCTCCAGATGCCGTTGTAGACGGGACTGTAGTGAAGACTAATCACTTTGGTATTTTCGTTCAACTGGAAGGAGAAATTCGAGGATTAATCCACAACTCAGAAATTGACAAAGATAGAGCACGATATGTAGCTCTCAAGGAAGGCGTTCAAGATAAATTCAAAATTCTTTCTGTAGAACCAGATAATCACCGAATCAGCCTTGCTCTTGCCTAACCAAAACTAACGAATCCTGCATGAACAAGTTCGCCAAAAACATCCTATCTGCTCTCTTATCTGTACTGGCCATTATTGTAGTCTTTGGGTTCTTGGTCAATCAAGCTGCTCCAGGAGCAGAAAGAGTTCCTGTCTCAGAGATAGTTACAGATATCCAGGAAGACTCGATCGAAAAAATTGTAGTATCAAACAATCGAATCGTAGCTACTCTCAATAATGGCACTGAAAAACTCGCTGAAAAAGAAGCTAGCCAAAGTTTCCTCGATATCCTTCAAGGGTACAATGTCCCTGCAGAAACTATCCAAGAACTCAATATAGATATTTCTAATAACGAAGGATCTCGCATTGCGACCAGTATTCTCATTCAACTTGTCGCCCCAATACTGCTTATAGGAGGACTTCTTTGGATATCTGTCAAACAAGCCCAAAAAGGAAGTGCTCAAGCAATGATGTTTGGAAAATCAATGGCAAGAATGACAATGCCATCCAAAGACAAGAAAAAACGACTCACCTTCAATGATGTTGCTGGACTCAAAGAAGCCAAAGAGGAACTCTATGAAATTGTAGAATTCCTCAAAAACCCTCAAAAATACACTGCTATTGGAGCTAAAATACCAAAAGGAGTGTTACTCATTGGACCTCCAGGAACAGGAAAAACGCTTCTTGCCCGAGCCGTAGCAAATGAAGCAGAAGTGCCATTCTTTTACACCTCTGGTTCAGAATTCGTTGAAATGTTCGTCGGAGTAGGTGCTAGTCGTATCCGAGATTTGTTCAAAACCGCCGAAAAGAACTCTCCTGCCCTGATCTTTATTGACGAGCTTGATGCAGTTGGACGATCTCGAGGCTCAGGAGTCGGTGGAGGAAATGATGAACGAGAACAAACCTTGAATCAAATCCTTGTAGAAATGGATGGATTTGAACCAAACAAAGGACTCATCATCCTCGCTGCCACCAACCGCCCCGATGTACTTGACCGAGCGCTGATGAGACCAGGACGATTTGATCGACAAGTAACCCTCGATCTTCCCGATATCAAAGAACGAGAACAAATTCTTCACGTACACGCCAAAGGGAAACCTATTGAAAAATCTGTTTCTATTCGAAAAATAGCTGAGCGGACTCCAGGATTTTCTGGGGCAGATCTGCAAAACCTTCTTAATGAAGCAGCAATCTATGCCGCCCGACAAAATAAGACCTCTATTACCGAACTCGATATACTCGAGTCGATTGATAAAGTACTTATGGGACCAGAACGACGTAGCCGCGTGATTACCGATAAAGAAAAGTCCATCGTAGCCTATCATGAAGCTGGACACGCAGTCGCTGGACACTACCTAGAAAGCTCTGATCCAATCCAAAAAGTCACAATCATTGCAAGAGGACAAGCTGGAGGGTACACTCTCAAACTCCCAAGCGAAGACAGACGACTCCACTCACGATCAGAGTTTGAAGCTGATATGGCTGTCGCTCTTGGTGGATACGTGGCTGAAGAACTCATCTTTGGAGAGATGACTACCGGAGCATCCAATGACATCCAAAAACTCACCCAAATAGCCGAACATTATGTCCGCTACTATGGAATGAGTGAACTCGGACCAGTCCACTTTGCTGATTATCCAAGTAATCGTACTGGAGAAACACCAAACTTCAGTCAAAAAACACTGGAATCGGTAGATACCGAAGTAAAGAAAATCATTGATAAAGCCTACCAAACCTGTAAAAAGACCTTAGTAGACAATCGAAAAGCTCTTGATACACTGGCACAAGCTTTGATCAAACTCGAGACCATAGAACGAGATGATTTCGTCGCAATTATGGACGGTACATACGTCTTTCCTGAAGAAGAACAAGAGCAAACTATCCAAGAACAACCAAGCACAGAACTTGCCTCGTCCAAGACCAAAAAGAAACCCAGCAAGAAGAAATAACGAGGAATCACTCGTTATACACAACACCTTCATTGTTGACAAAAGAGTCATTATTAGGGACAATATATACATCCATAATAATGACTCATCATAGGGAGTATAGCTCAGGTGGTTAGAGCGGGCGTCTTATAAGCGCCAGGTCGATGGTTCAAGTCCATCTACTCCCACTATAATAAAAATCTCTCCATTTGGAGGGATTTTTGTTATAATGGATACAAGAGAAAAGCTCAGTGAGCTTTTCGTATGGACTTGAAGCTCAGAGCCAGTGTGAGTTTTCACGAAGTGAAAGGCGAACACGCGAGAGCAGGTCCAGAGGAATTTGCCGTCAGGGAAATTACCGTCGGGCAAGTCCATCTACTCCCACATAGTCTACGATCATAATAAATCGAAATGATCTCGTTAAACACAAGCAAAGCAGATACCGAGAGATGGACCAGGAAGGGGGCGGGAATACTAAAACCGGGGGGTTTTAGAGAAAATCCTTTGATTTTCTGTCTAGATACTCCCACATAAATCTTTAAAAACAGTAATCTTATTCCTTATTTACACGTAGTAAATAAATTTACGACCACATAGGTAAGAACTCTTAATGCAATATATGATATAATTATTATAAGGAAGATTAATAATACACCAATATGAGTACATCTTCAGATAAAGAAATTCGAGCAATTTTAGAAGAATATAATTATGA
>PXDG01000086.1 GCA_003565105.1 Parcubacteria group bacterium
ATATCCAGGAGGAATAACCAATACCTACCAAGAAGTATGTATTAATGGAGAACCAGCAGGAGAATGTGTAGATTTAGACGGAGCATTAGTTCCCAACTATCTCGCTCGCATACCTGCAGATCCCAATGGAGGAGGCTATCAAGTAGCGATTAACCCAGAGAATGAAAGAATAAGTCTCCGAGCAGATCAAGGAGAGTTAGGTCAGGATTTGGCTGTTAATTCATTAACAGAAATAGTTTTTGCTACGGGAGAAATAGACGGAAGTTTTGAAGTCGGGAGTGGGTTCGATGATGTGGTTTGGACAACAAGTGTTCAAAGTGATGGGAAGATCATAGTAGGAGGTGACTTTACTAGCTATCAGGGAGAATCAGCAAATGGAATAATAAGACTAAATGGTGATGGAAGTAGGGATAGTAGCTTTAATATAGGAAGTGGGTTCAATAGTTGGGTTACTGCTATAAGTATCCAAAGTGATGGGAAGTTGCTCGTTGGAGGTTTCTTTATAAATTATAATAATAATCCTGCTAGTTATCTAATTCGACTACAGTAATAAGACTAGATATTTATCTAAACAGTAGGTTTAAATTGATTTAATCAATAAATATCCTCTTAGTTAAAAAGGTTTCGCAGAGTATTCATTTCTGGAAACCTTTTTTGATATACTGTTGTTTGGTCTTCATCTGTGCAATATATAGCATCATTATACAATACCCAACTAGCGGAAGAGCTGGAGTTGGGTATTCCCAAAGTATTTCATAGATAAAGCTTTATCTATTTTTGGAAATCAATTGTCCTTCAGAAGTGTCTTTGACGGTATATCCGTGATCAGCAATAGCATCACGAAGTTGATCTGAAGTAGCGAAATCCTTCTTATCACGTGCTTTTTGTCTTTCCGTGAGAAGTATCGTTACTTCAGGAGTGATAGATTCGGTATGAGAGCTCTCTTTTCTCGGATCTGGTACAAGATTAAGTCCGAGGATTCGATCGGTCCAAATCAGGGTTTTGAGGATGTGTCGGCGAGGGATGGGGGAATCTGCATCAATCATAGTATGGATATTCTTTATCAGGGAGAATACCTCAGCGAGGGCTTGAGGTGTATCCAGGTCATTGTTGAGTTTGAGTCGGAATTGTTTACGAAACTTTTTTAATAGCAACGAAATCTCGGCATTCTTTTGGTGTGGTTGTACTGATACTCTCGTAACAAAATCATTCAGGCGGGTTAGACTTTTCTGAGCTTGATCCATAGCGGTCCAAGAAAAGTCAGTATCAGATCGGTAATGTGCCATTAGCATAAGTAACCGAAAAGCAAGGGGATTGTAGCCTTTGTTGATAATATCATCCAAGATATAGGTTGTCCCAGCTGACTTAGACATCTTCTTCTTATCAACGGTGAGATGATATCCGTGAAGCCAATAGTTAGCCATATCGACTTCTCGATCGGCTTTGAATTGCGCAATTTCGTTAGTGTGATGGATGGAGATATGTTCTTTGCCTCCTGTGTGAATATCGAAGGGTGCGTGGAGTAATGTGTCTGACATTACCACACACTCTGAATGCCACCCAGGAAATCCAACTCCCCAAGGGCTATCCCACTCTTGTTGTCGTTGACCTGGCTCTGGTGAGAACTTCCAGAGAGCAAAGTCGGTAGGAGCTTTTTTTTCTCCGATAGATACTCGGCTACCTGCGTCAAGGCCTTCTACGTTAATGTTGGCAAAGTCCCCATATTCTGGGAATTTGGCACTATCAAAGTAGACCCCATCTTTGATAATGTAGGTAAAGCCTTTTTTTTCGAGTCGTTTGATGAGGTTGATTTGCTCCTTAATATAGTCCGTTGCTTTGGGGTAATGATTATCGGGTAGGACGTTGAGTTTAGCTAAATCTTCTTTCCAAAGGGTGGTGAAAGTCTGAGCGATTTCTTGGGCAGAGGTGTTATTGGCTGAGGCTCCTGTTTCCATCTTGTCTTCTCCATCATCAGCATCACTGACAAGATGGCCTACGTCAGTAATATTCGTCACGGAATAGGTGCTATATCCATTGAATCGCAGTGTTCGGCGTAAGATATCATCAAAGATACCCTTCCGCATATTTCCAATGTGTTGTCGTGAATAAACCGTGGGGCCACAGGAATATATTGAGGCTCGTTTAGGTTGGATAGGTTTGAATTTTTCTACTGATCTGCTGGTTGTATTATACAGTTTGAGCATATAAGTTCTTTATTCAAGAGGATTAGCAGTTACTTTGTTTGGTGGACGATAGTTAGAATAGAAAGCATTGGTGTCTATGAGTTCACCATCTTTGTAGAGTTCTCGTTTGACGACTGTTCTCATTGAACCATCTGGACTTGATTGCAGTATGGTTGGGCCAATCACTTTCGTTTCGATAGATGGTTTTGTCCCATATATTTCATAGGTGAGGACGGTTCCTTCAATGCGATGTTGGAGAAGAATATGATGATCGGTAGTGTTTTTGAATCGAAGGTCTGGTTTCGGCGTATAAATTGTCGCATCTAGCCCTGGAGTGCCATAATAACTGACTACATAAGAGTGTGCGTGTCGTTCGGTAATATCGAGGCTGGAATTTAGAGCAGCTCTAAAGATGGTACTCGAGACCTGACAAATACCTCCTCCATATTCAGGAATAGTTCTATTTCCTTTGATAACGAGTTCAGGCAGATACCCTGTGGCTGCATTGACTGGTCCCATTTTTGAGACAAAAGAAAATTCTTCGCCAGGAGCAAGGACAGTACCTGACATACGGTCGGCATTTACATTAATATTATGAACTCTATTCGCTGGAGATCCTCGAAAGTCAGATGTTCCAGAAGCTATACGTTCTTTGATACCAAGTTCATCGAGGGTTTCTTCATAGATAGTAGGGTTCGTTTTGGAAACAAAGAGATCAGTGGTGTCTCTTTCTGCAAGGATATCTTGTTGAATCCTTCTTTTTGATTCGTTTTTCATAAGAGCTAGTCCAGTCTGACTAGAACTGGTTACTTGCAAAGTGTTGTTGTCCGTATCAAATCGTATTTGGGCATTTTCAGGTTCTTGATTGACTTCAGTTTCAATACTTTCTAAAAATGCTATAATTTTTTCATCTGATAAGGCAACAGTGTCTTTTTCTATAAAAATCCAGTCGAGAACTTCCTGCGCTCCGATAGTCCATTGTTCTTCAAAATGCACTATTGTATGGTCGGTAGCTATAGTTTGAATTTGCGGCAGTAAAGCAGTCAAAGATGCTTTCGTAACATCAGGGTTTTTTTCAAGGGTAGGAACTTGAATTAAGGTTTCTGATGTAGCAATATTTTTTACGAGAAGGTGAGGTATTGTATCGAAGTCTATACTTTGGCCAGTAATTTCAGGAATAATGGTGACCCCATCTTCTTGGTAGGTGAGTTCTGCACTTTGTGCTACGGGAAGAGTTTCTCGTATTTCTGTTGGGAAATTTGCTTCAAATAGTTTTTGATCTATAGTGTAGGCCCAGTCTATGGTGTAGGGAGTGAGGAGAGCCCAGGGGAGTCCTACAATATGATGGTCTCGTTTTGCTCGAAAACTTTCTATGAGAGTTTGATCAGGATTCAGAGTAATTCCAAGGTCGTGAAGTGTGGATTCGATCTCTATATCTTGATAGGAGAGAGTAAATGATTTTACGTTGAGAGATTCTGCATTTTGTTCAAGTTTTTCTAAGGCCTCCCGAAGTGACTTTTCTCCAAGATCAATTTCTCCTGCGAATACTCTTGGATAGACTCTGTGTTGGTATCTCCAGGAAATTCCTGCAACGCTCACGCCCAAGACAAAAATAAGGGCTGCTACGGGGATGCCTAATCGATGAAGGTATTGCTCTCGGATCATAAATAAAAGGGTTAAGCTCTTTTTATTGTATCATAGATTTTTAATTTAGGGAGAAGGGACTACACTTTCTCTCATATCGACTACTTCGTCGGTTTCATCGACAATTTCTCCTACGAGTTCTTCTAGGGCATCTTCTAGGGTGACGAGTCCACTGGTTCCTCCAAATTCATCTTGAGCTACAGCCATATGAATGCGGCGTTTTTGGAAGATGACTAATAGTGTGTCTACACGAGTATCTTCTTTGAGAGTAATAATTTCGTGCATAATATCTGTTGGTTTTTTATCTGTGTTGTGTTGGGATAATTCTGCTAATGCTTGTCTTAGAAGTACAAATCCAAGAATAGTATCGTAATCATCATCATACACGGGGAGTCGACTATGGTTGGTTTGAAGAATCTCTTCTGCTTGTTCTCCAAGGGTCTTGTTGGCATCTAATGCGCTAATATTTACCCGTGGTGTCATAATGTCTCGAGCGGTTTTGTCGTTTAATCGAAAGACATTGTTAATCATCATCTGTTCGTCTTTTTCGATTGATTGATTTCGAAATCCTTGGTCTACCATAGATCGTATTTCTTCTTCAGAAATAAAGATCGGAGTTCTTTCTCCAAAGATCATTGTATTAATGGAGTCTGCAAACCAGAGTATTGGAGCAAAAGCTTGTGTTATTAAGGGGAGGACTGGGGCAATCATCAAACCATATTTCAGGGCATTTCTTTCTCCATAGCTTTTTGGAATAATTTCCCCAAACAAAATAACCAGTATGGTTAAGGTGACGGAAAAAATACCAATATACAGTTCGTTTCCTTGGAAGGCGAGTGCTGCCAAGACTCCAACATAAATGGTTCCTATAATATTGAAGATATTATTCAGAATCACAATAGCTCCTATACTTGAGGAAATGTTATTTTTTGCTTTTAAAAGAATGTCTGCTCGGGGATCTCCTTCTTTTTGTTTCAGCGTGATACGGTTTTTGGAAGCAGAGAATAATGCTGCTTCTGTACTACTACAAAATGCTGATCCTAATAGCAGGATGAAGGTAAAAGTGATGAGTGATGACATAATTGGGGATATCCCAAATAAACCTATTTATATAATCTAAATTGTATCACAAGTACATTGAATTGTCTATGTTTGGTATGATATGAGTTCATCGTAGACATTGTGTCCCTCTCCCTCCATCGTCCTGGGAGGGGAAAAACAAACAAAGAAGGATAATTTACACAACGTTCTGTACTAGGTTAAGAAAAGGGAACATTTCTTTTTGAGTAATGTATTTAGACTCAAGTAGACTCTATTACACAGCTTTTTTGTCTACATTGATTCGCATCTTATTTATAGTTAAATATTTAAGGTAAAAGAAAAGAGTTTGTAGATAGTTTTTAATCCCTACAAACTCTGTATTGGTTATGGAGTTACTTCTCGGAAAATTCGCCTTCCAAAGTAGGTAACTATTACTGTTGCTTGACGAGTTTCATTGTTTGAATCACGTACTCGTATGTCTATAGTGTGTCTACCCAAATCTGGGAGATTATCAGTATCGAGTGTAATATCCCAACTTGTTGATGTGGTATCATCTGTTACAGAGAGCATTTTTTCTATTGGTTCATCTCCTACTACTTCAAATCCATCGGGTAATTGAAGTAGTTCGTAGGTATGTTCCGAA
>PXDG01000121.1 GCA_003565105.1 Parcubacteria group bacterium
CGTAGGGTCTGGTGTAGGGTCTGGTGTGGGGTCTGGTGTAGGGTCTGGTGTGGGAGTGGTAGGTTCTTGCCCAGGGAGAGTACTATTTTGAGATTGTTCAGGAGGAGTGTCTCGGCAATTGGGGTGATTGGCAGGGAATGAGTTTCCTTTCGCTTTGATATCACTTTCCTCGTCCCACTGTATGCGTTCGTAACTTACTCCTGTCCAAGAGGTATAAAAGAAGGTATCAGTATTTGCTAGTGCGGTAATAGTTCCTGCTCTCCGTGTTGATACTTCAATATCCATGCTATTCGGGTTTCGTATACGCCAACGAGCTATGTCGTGATCTTGATATTTTTGAGGACAGTCTGTGATGTAGGTAAGAATAAGTCGTCGTCTTTCTTCTGTTTCAAAACTTGCTCCTGGTGCCCAATCTGTCCAATCGTGAAGGGCGTTTCTTACTCTCACTTGAGGGTAGTAAGTAGTTGAGGGATCTAATCCTGTAACCTGATAACTTTCAACACTTCCTATGGAAGCTTGATTATAGACTAAATTAGTACGTGCACTATCTGAATATATTCGTACATTATATTCAGTCTGGGGATCATTGTCTGGGTCACTGTAGTTCCAATTTAATCGAGCACTACTATCTGTAATATTTGTAGTTCTGTCGTAGGTCACACTTGGTGGCTGGTTTGTTTGTGGTTCTATAGTGATTTGATATTCAAGAAAGTCTTCAAAAGCATAAAAGACTCTTGGATTGATAGCAAAACCATTGAGTGCATAAGCTGACATATTAATAGGTGTTATAAATCCAGAGCCTATGCTTTGTTGTGTCATTGTTCCAGGAATGGAAAAAAGATGAGTGTACATCATTGTTCCTTGTGCTGCTGATTGTCCATATCCCGTTTGAGTAAATAAATCGTAGGATCCTTTATTGAATTGATTATATACATAGAGTCGATTACTTGGATTCATCCCCCATATATTTCTTCCTGTATCAGCACGATAGAGATCTGTTACTCCAGAGGTTAAGGTTACTGGTGGTGGGTATACTCTGACGGTGACTTCTCCAGGAGCTGTGGCTGTACAAGAATTTTGATTACAACTGAGTATATTATGATTTGATGTGGTTGGTTGCATTGATAATTGCTGTGTATTATCAAACCTGAACCCAACTTGTCGGGTTCCATTAAAGGTTGAGTTATTGAGATTACTCGGATTGATCCAATTGGAAGAGGTTATGGGGTGAGTATTCCCATCTATAGGGTGACTTCCGTTAAAGCTTCCTTCGTTTAAAAAGAACCTACCATTTTTTGTAGGTTCGAGCACTGAAAAGGTATCTCCAACTGATATTGTGGATGAAGGTTGAAGATTGGTTCCATTGGCGAGTTGTAGATCTGTATTTAATTCAATTTGACCTCCTATTTCTAAGATGAGTCTTTGTGCATTGGCTCCGTCTCCCCACATTAAAAATTGATTGGATGGATTACCCCATTCTGCATACGTTCCTCGATTTGTCAAACTTAATCCAGTGAATTCTAATGGGTAGGTAACACTTCGTCCTTGAATAGTGATAGGAGTGAGAATTGTTCCTATTAGTGTAGCTAAGATTAATAGTTGGTTTATTTTTTGTGGAACTGTTTTCATAGAAGGTATGCGTATTATTTGATTTACTCACTGTTTGACTTGTAGTAATGAAGTGTTATGACAATAAGGGGAAACAATTTTTACCACAAGATATAATATAAGTAATTCTACCATATGTTTGTTAATGTTTTCAAATGATAAGAAATGTGGATATCTTTTGTTGTGGTCGTATGGGGAGGAATATTGGGGGCGGTATATATATTTTGTATCGATTCTATCAATATGATATAATATGAAACATAGATACAACTATTCGTATATTAATTGAAATACAAAAAATAACGACCTATGATTGGAAGATTGCGTGGACGAATTGTAGAAACTTCAGCACACTCTATTGTCTTGGATGTGAATGGAGTTGGGTATGTGGTGTTTGTGAATCTTTCAACGTTGTCACGCCTCGGCCATATTGGAAATGAAGCTTCATTGGTTACTTATTTGGAAGTGAAAGAAGATAAGATGGCTTTGTATGGGTTCCTGAATAACGAAGAGTATGCCTTGTTTCAACTACTCATTGCTGTAAATGGAGTGGGGTGCAAAAGTGCTTTGACGATTCTTGATTTAGGGACTCCTGATCAAATTAGTCAAGCGATTCGAGACGAACACGTGTCGATTTTGACTCAGGTCTCGGGTATCGGAAAAAAAACGGCTGAACGACTTATTTTGGAACTCAAAGATAAAGTTGGCTTCGCTGGTGTTGAGTCAGGATCTCCACTGCAACGTACCCGGCAAGCGGATCTGGTTGATGCTCTTGAGTCACTTGGATTTAAGCCTGGTGAGATTCAGCGAGTGGTGAATGAGATGGATACGACCCTCGATCTTGGTGAACAGGTTCGTCAAGCACTCAAATTATTACAAGGATAAATAGGTTTATGGTACGGAATATTACCCGATTTACAGAGTCTGTATTGACGAGCCAGTGTATGGTTGGGATTTTGAATGTCTCTTCTGTTTTTGAAGCGGAAGTGTGTATTATGCAGTCTCAAAGACATACACAGCCACTTCTTGTGGCTTTGAATTTCGATTCAACAGTAGTAGCTCGTCAGGTTGAATATTTATCTTCAATGGCACAAGATATTGGATCTGTTGTTGGCATTGGAGCGCCTCAAACAAATTCTCTTGATGAAATCCGAGCATTTTTAGATGCGGGATGTTCCTTTGTTTCCTTTGACGTCTCTGATTTGTCGTATGATCAAGCAGTTGAACAAGCTCAGTATGTTACGCAATTAGCTCACGCTCAATACGCATTTGTAGAGATTCTTATAGGTGGATGTGTGAAAAATCGCTGGCAGGGAGTAGGGAAGAATGTATTTGATGTTCAAAACCTAGCTACTTGCGTACAACCAGATATGATTGGGCTGAAGGTGTCGCATAGTGCTCGAGAAGTGGTATCTGGAGGATCTCACCAATCAAATACGGATTTTATTTCGGATGTGTATCAAAAGGTGGGGGTGCCGATGATAATTCACGGAGGAGTGATTGGGGCTTCCGGACTTTCTGGTTCTCTGCAAAAAGCTATTCATTCAGAGTATCGGTCTTTGGCGGGAATATCTGAGCATACTTGTATAGTACTTTCTCGATATGGAGTGAAATATTTTTCTGTTGAAAAAGATATGGCTCCATTATGGGATTTGGCTTATAGACGATGCTTCGAGAATGCCAGTCAGTCACATCTTATCCGTCCAGATCAATTGTATCAGGAGTATCAAGAAATAACAGGTCAATTCTTTACCTATATGTATAAATTATTTTCTAATACCTATGAGCTCTCATAAGATTGATTCAACTCAAGAATTTTATCAAAAGCTGACCATTTATATGGGGGCTGATCATCGTGGGCGATTTCCTCGTGATGTGGTAGCGAATATATTGACGGATTGGCAGATTCGGTGGAAAGATGTAACGAATCTTGAACAAGATGATGGAGATGATTATCCTGATTTTGCTGAGCCAGTCGCTCAGTCGGTGAGTTATAATCAAGACTCTCTCGGAGTTCTCATCTGTGGCTCTGGTCATGGAATGTGTATTGCTGCAAATAAAGTGAAGGGGATTCGGGCTGCAGTCTGTCACACCTCTCGGGAGGTTGAGTTGGCTCGCTCTCATAACCATATCAATATTTTGTGTATTGCTGCTGATACGATAGATGAACCCAAATTAGTAGGAATGATGCGAGCTTTTCTAGATACAGTTCCATCAGAATCAGATCGGCATATTCGTCGCTTGAATAAAGTTTCGCGGATTGAGCAAGACCTTTATAAACCTTATCATAATTAATGAGATTACTATGAATACAGACACGCACTATCTTGAATCTTTGGCTCGTTTAGCTCGGTATTGGATTATTCGATCCACTACGGCAGCTGGATCGGGTCATCCTACCTCTTCATTTTCTGCTACTGATTTGATGGTTGGCTTGATGTTTGGAGGAGTCTTTCGATATGATGTAGAGAACCCTGAGTATCGGAATAATGATCGATTGATTTTTTCCAAAGGTCACGCGGCACCTTTATATTATGCATTATGGGCGCTTGCTGATGTTGTCTCAGAAGAAGATCTTTTGACTCTTCGTCAATTTGATTCTGTGTTGGAAGGGCATCCCACGATGAGATTTCCCTATACTGAAGCAGCCACGGGATCTTTGGGGCAAGGCTTGTCGATTGGTGTGGGAATGGCTATCAATGCTCAAAAATTTGATAGTTTACCATATAAAACATATGTTTTGCTGGGAGATAGTGAGTTAGCAGAAGGTTCTGTATGGGAGGCTTTTGATAGTGCTCGTGAATATGAGTTATCCAATTTGGTTGCTATTGTGGATATGAATCGACTTGGGCAACGAGGAGAGACGATGGAAGGGCATAATGGGGAGAGATACCGTGCAAAATGTGAAGCCTTTGGATGGGATGTTATTGAAGTAGATGGACACTCAATGGAGTCTATTCAAGCAGTGTATCGTCAGCTTGAATCACAAAGCAAACCTACGGTCATTTTAGCCAAAACGTATAAAGGTTATGGAGTATCTTTTCTTTCGGATAAAGATGGTTGGCATGGGAAGGCTCTGAATGATGAGGAAGCAGAGAAAGCCTTGGAAGAGTTAGGGATGGTGGATACTTCTTTGCGAGGCGAAATAGCTTCTCCAGAGATGTACGAGATAGATAGAGCTACTCTTGAGGGAGATTCTGAGTGGTACCCTCGCTATGATGTAGGAGAAAAGGTTGCTACTCGAAAAGCCTATGGGCAAGCATTGCAGGTGTTAGCTAGTGGATATGAAAATCTCATTGTGCTCGATGCAGAGGTAAGTAACTCGACCTATGCCGAGAAGATGAAAGAAGTTGATACACAACGCTTCTTAGAAATGTATATTGCCGAACAAAATATGGTAGGAGTTGCTTTGGGGCTTTCTCGAAGAGGAAAGAAGCCTTTTGTATCTACCTTTGCAGCCTTCTTTACGCGTGCATTTGATCAAATTCGAATGGCTCAATATTCTGAGGCTAATATTGCCTTTATCGGATCCCATGCAGGAGTTTCTATTGGTCAAGATGGATCATCCCAGATGGCTATCGAAGATATTGCCCAATTCCGAACAATTCTTGATGGGGTGGTTGTATATCCTTCAGATGCAGTTTCAACACTGAAATTATTAGAAAAATTATATCTCCATCAATGTATCTCATATATGAGAACTACGCGAATGGACACGCCGGTATTATATACTGATGAAACTGATTTTGTGATTGGAGGTTCTGAGACCTTACGAAGCTCAGAGCGGGATCAAATAACCGTTATAGGTGCGGGAGTAACCTTACACGAAACCTTACAAGCCTATGAGTCCTTACGAGATCAAGGAATTGAGATTC
>PXDG01000006.1 GCA_003565105.1 Parcubacteria group bacterium
AGGATGTATGTGGGTACTTGTCTTGAATTCAAGTCCTTAAGTAACGTATAATAAAAATAAGATAACAATACAACGTAACGTAGGCCAATAGATATGATTTTCAAACCTCAGGGATACATTCTCCAAGTAAACTCGGAAGGATACTTTCAAAATCCATTTCAGTATCAGGGAATGGAAGAAGAATCAAAAAAATTGTTACATCAAATATGTACTATTATCTTAGATTCTCAAGAACCCAAGATAGACTCTATCTATGTGCGCGGGAGTTTTGCTAGTAATTCACAGGTCTCCAATTACTCAGATATTGATCTCATTATTATCCATACTCAGCCCTTGAGTAACCTACCCACTTCTTTTGAATGGAATCATCAAACATTCAAACTAGATATATCATTATTAGATCGTACTGACATTGGTAATTATGATAAGTATTTTGGTACTCATTTTATGCTCAAAACCCAATCAGTATGTTTGTGGGGAACGGATAGATTATCTGAAATTCAAGACTTTCCAGCAAATAAAAACACCGCCTCCAAGTTTGGACGGAATATCCCGAAACTCATCTCCAAGACCAAACGATTTGTAGAACAAGAGCCCGATGAGGATTTTCCTCAAAGAACCAAATGGATCGCGCGGGCTTTGATACGAGCCAGTGCTACGCTTTTTATCGCCAGAGAAAAGATATATACCCGAGATCTGGTGTATTGTTATCAGTACTTTAGTAAATACTACCCTCAATATCAAGAGGAGATGAAAACACTGGTATATCAAGCACTCGAACCAACTCTCGCCAAACACGAACTCATTACGATCCTTGATGACTTTGGTCTGAGATTATCTCGATTGATTGATGAGTATTATGCCGGGGAATCTAAATAATTATTAATATTGGATTGAGAGAGTGGAACATCCTTTGATTCAATATATAGTTTTACTGCAGGAATTTGAACAGTATCACTACAAACAAAATCGGAATTGTTGAACAAAGGTCTAAGATTAAGAGTTTTTATAGGTATTCCACCAGTCAATGATAATATAGGGATCAGTATGCGTTGCAGCTATGATGTTATGTCCACTTTCTCTGAGAAAGTCATCGACAATTATGTACCCTAAAGAGTACCCCAGTTGATAGGGGACATTGTTATCCTCACCTATGAAGTATTCGTAGTATCCACTATTTTCTTCAAATGCACTTTTTTCTAAGCGATTTTCAAAGTAATGCCAACATTGGATCAATTTCTCTCGTTCTGTTTTATTCAAGACCGTCCATTTTGATGGCGCCCCACCTATAACTTCATTCCTGAAATGTTCCGCTAGACCTTCGTAGACTAAGATATCTTGAAATGTATCCCAATCTTGGTTCTCATGAATGACGGTATGGTGGTATTCGTGTGCCACTGTGCTTTGAAGTGCGTGTCTCCAATCCGGAAGAGAGGTATTGATTGCAATAAAGATTACACTTCCTAAGCGAGGGGCAAAACCCATGACCCCATCCATTTCTTGTATGTATCCAGAGTAGAACGTAGGAGTTACAATTACATGCAAGTCTGTAATTCTTGGGAGGGCATTATTACATATACTAACAGTGTGTCTAATGATAGACTGTATCTCTTTCTCATCTTCCAACAGAGAATGGGAGGGGATTTTATCTGGAAGTAGAGTTATATTCTCAAAAATTTCCTTTTCTTCATCTCCAATTTGGTGGAAAACATCTTTAAAGTCCTTTAATACCTGTTGCCGAACGATCTCTGACTTTTTATCTGATGATAGATTGGGAATAGATAAATGGTCAAAGTAAGTAGAAACTGAAATATTCATAGGTATCAGCTTGAAAGAAAATTATTACAATACTCCTTCATTATATCATGTCGAAAAATTATTCAAGATAGACATTCCGCCCGTATATTACCTCGTTATAAAGAAGATAGCAAATTAGAAATTCTCAAAGAAAACGTTCGTCTGGGAGACGCAGATGCTCAAGTAGAGCTGATTGAGCAAGAATCTCTCTGGGTCAAAGTAGCTGAGCATATCGAGTGGTTAGAAGAATAACTATCCACAAATATTCCTTATACCGTGAACGGTGTGAGTTTAGGAGCGAGTTTGAAGAGGGTTGTCTCTCCTTATAACTGACTTATCTACAAAAAATCGACATTTATTACTATATATAGTATATTTGGCTCCTAATCTAGTACTATTGAGACTCTTTGACGGGTTTTCTTTTCGGGTGTTTAATAGATATAGAGAGAGCATTAGGATACCATTAGACACTTTCTCAATACTTCATATCAATATATAGACACACACTTATGCAACCGAAGACTTTCACTGCCTTAAATCTCATGCATCAATATCTTTCTCGTGCCGATTGGAAGGTCCGAGAAAACAGTAATATGGCCTTTTCGCTTCAAGGTCTGAATAATTATATTAGTACCGAAGTTACCAAACAGTATTGGTTGGACGAGATTTATTATCAACGGGTAGCTTTGGCTCACGAAGAGGGGGATTTGCATATGCATGACCTTGGGCTTCTTTCAACCTATTGTGTGGGATGGGACTTGATGGATCTCTTGATCGAGGGATTTACCGGAGCGGAAGGAAAGACTACTTCAAAACCTCCGAAGCATTTCCGAGCAGCACTGGGGCAGGTGGTGAATTTCTTTTATACCCTCCAGGGAGAAGCTGCAGGTGCTCAGGCCTTTTCGAGTTTTGACACCCTCTTGGCTCCTTTTATTCGACAGGATAATCTTTCTTACCGAGAAGTGAAGCAAGCTTTACAAGAATTTGTATTTAACCTCAATGTTGCAACTCGCGTAGGATTTCAAACTCCGTTTACTAATCTTGCAATGGATTTGGTCGTGCCCTCGACGTATGTGAATCGTTCGGCAATAGTGGGAGGAACTACAATTAAAGAGACCTATGCGGAGTTTCAGCCAGAGATGCTTATCATCAACCAGGCTTTATTGGAAGTAATGGGAGAAGGAGATGCTCATGGACGCGTCTTTACGTTCCCAATTCTTACCTACAATATTACCAAAGAGTTTAACTGGGATATGCCAGAGCTCGCTCCACTGTGGGAAGCTACAGCCAAGTATGGACTACCGTATTTTTCCAATTTTATTAACTCTGATCTCAATCCCGAAGACGCCCGGTCAATGTGTTGTCGATTGCGCTTGGAGACCAAGGATCTTGAGATGAAAGGGGGAGGTTTGTTTGGAGCAAATCCACTTACAGGATCTATTGGAGTGGTGACTCTGAATATGCCACGGATTGGATATTTGGCTACTTCTCTTGAAGACTTTTACCAACGGATTGCGGTTTTGATGGATGTGGCAAAAGAGAGTTTGGAGTCCAAGCGAGAGATTATCGAGTACTACACGGAGCACGGATTATATCCGTATACCCAGTTTTATCTTCGCGCAGTCAAAGAACAGACAGGACGCTATTGGGCCAATCATTTCTCTACCATTGGATTGGTAGGGATGAATGAGTGTTGTGAAAATTTACTCGGAAAGGATATTACTACTCCTGAAGGGATGAAGTTGGCCCTCGATGTCCTCGATTTTATGCGAGACGCTATGCGAGTCTATAAAAAACAAACCGGCAACAACTATAACCTCGAGGCCACTCCTGCAGAAGGGACTGCCTTCCGACTAGCGCTACTTGATAAGGAGCGCTACCCGCTGATCGTGACTGCTGGTGATGAAATTCCGTACTATACCAATTCAACGCATCTTCCGGTACAATACACGGATGATATTTTTGAAGAACTCACTCTTCAGGATCCGTTGCAAACCAAATACACCGGAGGGACGGTAGTTCATCTCTTCCTTGGAGAACGAGTTCGCGAAGGAGAGACTGTGAAGGAGTTGGTACGTACCATTTGTGAGAATTTCCATCTTCCGTACTTTACGTTGTCTCCAAGTTTCTCGGTCTGTCCTAATCATGGATATGTTGTTGGTTCTCAACCAATCTGTAATCACTGTGGGGCTTCAACAGAAGTATACTCTCGGGTAGTGGGATACTTGAGACCAGTCAAACAATGGAACGATGGGAAGCAAGCAGAGTTTGGAGACCGGAAGACGTATCAGATATACGAGGCAACGAGTACACAAATATGAACAGATTTACGATTGGAGGACTCCAAAAAATCAGCCTGATCGATTATCCTAGGACTCCAGCCGCAATTGTCTTTACCCAAGGCTGTAATTTTCGCTGTGGCTATTGTCACAATCCTGAGCTTACCTGTCTTGGGCAATCTGAAGGAATTATGAGTGAAGAGGCTCTATATACCTTTCTCTCCTCACGAGTGGGGCTCCTTCAAGGAGTAGTAATTAGTGGTGGTGAGCCAACCTTGCAGCCAAGGTTGATCTCAGTAATGAAGTGGATCAAAGAGATGGGGTTCTTGGTTAAGCTAGACTCCAATGGTTCTAATCCAGAAGTCTTGGAACGCGCTTACCAAGAAGGATGTGTAGATTATGTGGCGATGGATATCAAAGCTCCAATGAGCAAGTACCGTGACATTTCTCGCTATGGGGGACTGATTGAGCGAATCAAGACCAGCCAACAGATTATTATGGACTCGGGGATAGAGTATGAATTTCGGACTACAATCGTTCGTGAACAACTCAGCCTAGATGATATTTATCAAATCGGACGAGAGATCGAGGGAGCTAAGATGTATGCGCTTCAACAGTTTATACCGACTGAGATGGTAGATAATACGTTTCAAAAGTATCAGGGGTATTCAACTGGATCATTGGAGGAGATTCGGTCCACGTTAGAGGGTGACTGGGTTCGAAGATGTATTGTTCGTCAATAGTATATCTTAACCACACTGTCTGGTAGGGGAGTAATTCAATGGGTAATAATAGTCTATATGACTAAGAATGCCGCTGTCACCGTCGATATCGGGAAGATCAATAGGTTGGTCAGTTGCGAGTCATTCTCAAATTTTTTAGGAACAAAAGTCCAATTTTAAGGTTCTTTGTAGCGTTTATCCCGATTACTTAGAGCGACAAATAAATCTTTTTCTCCTTTGTAATCCTGTATCAATTTTTATTGACACAGATTTCGAAATTACTAATCAGAGAGTAATATATCAAGACGGAGACCAAAGTTGGAGACTAGATTTTCAGTCAAGATTAGACATATCGTATTCAAAAGGTAATTAACGAATATGATCTCTATCCTACATACCAAAAAGTGAAGAAAAAGAAAGATTAAGAATACGAGACTATGAAGGCACTCCTCCTATAGTTAAGGTGGGATTTTTTTCAAAACTTCTTATTTCTTATATCCAGCTAAATGTCTGGCAGTATTCACATTCCTTACAGTCATAAGTTGATACTGCTTGAGGCTGATTATTTTATTCAGATGTCTTTTGTTATAATCTTTTTTCATTACATTCCAGATAATCGCACCTTGAATATACCTTATG
>PXDG01000026.1 GCA_003565105.1 Parcubacteria group bacterium
TATAATAAAGATTTGAACGTTAAGAAGTTCTTCTCTTAAAACATTAATTCCCATATTCAAAATCTTAGAAATTATGCCAGCATTATACACCGAAATATAACTTTTGTCAATAACTGACAAATGATACATAGAAAGTCTATTTTATCATATGTGCTTATTATACTCCTGTTAGAAGAGAAAAAGAAGGCCTCACTCTCACCTATTCTTCAGTAAAAATTCTTTCCACAGTTGCTTAATTTCTCTATGAACCCCTTGTGTTTGATGATCCTCCTCTGCAAAGAAGTGTAAGTCAACTACTATCCCAGCCTCACGAAGCGTACGAAAAAATTCAATGGATTTCTGAGGATTCACCTGCTGATCCTTCCCTCCTTGAATAATCATTGCTTTGGTTGCGGAGTGAAATTCATCAATATGATATATCGGTGATTTTATACGGTTTAAAGCATCATTGTTCACATCATACATATCTGAACGATATTCCTTGAGCTTTGGTATCCGCTGATAATTATCTATAAGATCGAGTTCAGGAACTTCCAAAATCACTCCCTTCAACCAACTAACTCGTCTCCAGAGATTAGCCACCATCAGACCTCCCCTACTCATACCGATAGCTTGAATATTATTCTCATCAGCATATTCCAACTCTTCAGCTACATTTTTCAAATTCTCCACATCATCAAGATCCATACCCGAAAGCTCATCTTTACCTTCACTTCCATCATTCCCAGAATATTGAGTAGCTAGAACAACAAATCCCCAGCTAGCAATTCTCGTTAGGACAAACAATAATACTCTCTCTGTTATCTTGCCATACTCTTTACTACCTCCTCGAGCATAGAGTACCACGGGATATTGTGTATCTCTATCTCGTGGACTGACAACAAAGCCTTTCACCCGTCTCCCATTCGAGTTGTACCATAACTCAAACATTTCAACCGTCTGTATTTCTGCCTTTCTCTCTTCTTGTAAATCTACAGGAAGACGAGTAAAAAACTCTTGCTTGAACATTGATTGATGATGTATTGGAGTGATGGAAAGAATATGCATTGGATAGATATTTATTAAGAGCCTTCTACAGAATATGATAGTGTTGATTCTTCCTATACATTGTCACATCCTGACAACTCATTTAATTGTCTAAATACAGTATACCAATATATATTGTCAAAACAACTCTTTTTGTCCTGTAGGAATATTAAAAAAAAGAAGTACCTCTTTAAAAAGCACCTCTTGGGATATTAATAAACTCGCTGTCAATCACTAAAACGAGCCAACATGATAGACTTGAGTTTCGACACATGATCAAGTGAGTCTAAAGAGACACGATATTCATTCACAACTCTCTTTGACGACATGCCTATTCGAACATTTTCGAATACACCTGTTCGTTGAGCAATAGAATTCATTTCTACATTCTCCTGATAGGTTGAGAAGAATATTTCACTTCCATATAAATTATCACGAATATATTCAAGAGTCGCAACAATTGTTAAGAATGGAATTCGAGTTTTTCTGACTTCTTTTGAGTAAAACCCAGATAAGTTCCATTTATCATGAATATTATAAACATAAATTGTTCCAACCAGAACTCCTTCTTTAAATACTACAAACTGAATTTCCTTTCCAGTTTCAAAGTCCTTTTCTAGATCTAATCTAAAATCTTCAAATGAGTTTGGTATTGATGCCGATGATATAGTCATACGATACTCTTCTTCATTGGCCTTTAAGAAGGCATAGAGAAGCTTATCGTTCTCTCTATCTAATATGCTCATACAACAGATTTTCAAATCAAGGTACATTTTAAGTTCCTCCAAAAGGAATTATGTTTGCTTCAATACAGTAACTCGAACAATATGATCAATATAAAAAGAAAGGTTTTCTAGAGACTCTTCTTCAGGAATGATTAGAATACTTGCCCCTATCCCCCTCCAATATTGAACCTGCTGTTTCTTTTCTAATTCTTCGATTACCTTCTGTGTCTTTTCGGGTAAAGCTCCTTGTTGTGGAAACAAACAAGCTCTATATTTTTCTTGATCACTTTTTATCTCTGCCTCAAGTGTAAATTCTTTCAACATAGCAGGTCTTGATAGTTGTGAAGCAGAGAGAATATCTACTTCAATTGTCTTTTGATACCATTCAGCGCTCTCTAAAATATTTGTAGACTCAGCTCCATTACTATCAATATCTTCGTACGAAACTAATCGTAAAAACTCAATTTCTTGCTGACAAGTAATATATTCTTCACTTGCAGGCAATAGGGTGATAGCTACACTATCTAGTATCATCTGAGTTATGAGAGTACTCCGATGATACAAAACTTCCAATCGATCCAACACGAATGATTGCTTTTCAAACTTCGATAATTTCGCTAAATATTGCAATCGACGAATCATAGAGACTCTTTACCTTCAAATGTATTATATCTCAAAAATAGATATAATGTACACAGTTCTGAAAAATATTCTACCAAACTTTTTTCAGACAATGCCACTATCTAGCAATGTGTTTAACTGTGTGTATATTATACACAGTTAAATACGCATTATCAATGTCTTTTATAGTTTCCATTGATTTTGAAATAAATGATTCTGATTCTTCAGTAAAAATTCTTTCCACAGTTGCTTAATTTCTCTATGAACCCCTTGTGTTAGTTATACAATCAAGGGGCTTCTCTCCATATATCGTAACACGTATTTAGATACCTTTATCTATAGCAAACTCCATACATTATTAAAAATATATGGGGTTTAAGATAAATGAGCCACTTTTGATGATACATTCAAAAAGATAATTGGTTAAATTAATAGGGGGATTTTAATGGGTTTTAATTTTGGGTTGGTAACTTGGGTATATATTTGAGTTGTGCATATGTTTGAACAGCCTAATAATGCTTGTACACAAAGCACATCCGTTCCGTTTTATCCAAAATATTTTTCATATGGAGAGAATATCAAAAAATTGTATAATACACAACAATTTGTTACACTTAAAGTATTAAAGGTTGAATAAAAAGTACTAGGTTTTCAAAGAGGCATAAACTTGATTATTTTTATTTAAAGAGGGCAATAATATTTAGGGTTCCATCCAGTCCACTATAAAAACCAAATTATTTATACATTCTCAATATTAAGGAGTTATTATGAAATACATCGCATTACTTAGAGGCATAAATGTTGGAGGAAACAGAAAAGTTGAAATGAGAAAGCTAAAAACTCTTTTCGAATCTTTAGGTTGTACAAATGTTACAACATATCTCAATTCTGGGAATGTTATATTTGAATCAAACACAAAACAGGAACCTTTGCAAAATGAAATTCCAAAAAAATTAAAGAGAAAATTTGGTTTTGAGATTCAAACACTTATTAAAAATGAAAATGAGATAAAAAAGGTTGCAGATGCCATTCCTAAGAACTGGAAAAATGATCCTGAACAAAAATCAGATGTCGCATATCTGTTTCCTGAAATTGACTCAAAGAAAACTATTGACGAACTTCCAATAAAAAAAGAGTTTATTGACATAAGGTATATTCAAGGTGCGATTATCTGGAATGTAATGAAAAAAGATTATAACAAAAGTCATCTGAATAAAATAATCAGCCTCAAGCAGTATCAACTTATGACTGTAAGGAATGTGAATACTGCCAGACATTTAGCTGGATATAAGAAATAAGAAGTTTTGAAAAAAATCCCACCTTATGCCCCTTCTTCTCTTTTATCCTATCTTCTTTCCACGATGTTTTTCATCCTAGACAAGAATTAGATTTTTGAGAATCTTATATTTTATAAAGAAAATACTTATAGACTTTATCTAACTCTCCTTTCACATTATTATATTTGTTGAGAAGTAAAGTGCCACCTATTTTGATAGATGGCACTAAATAAACAGTTTAACTCTTATTTATTACATTAATAAGGGTCACAAGGTAAGATCTCAGATTTGTTGAGTCTCCCCACCCTTCTGGTGGTGTCCCATTGGAAATGTCATACATAATTCCAAGTAAAACTAATTTTTTCACCCATTGAGGACAATCTTTCGTAGTGACAAACCAATGAGAAATTTCACGAAGGAGATCAGGTCTTTTGAGTAACCACCACCCCATAGAACGAGCTATCTCATACCCATTGGGGCGAGTAATAAACCTTGCTGGAGTCATCAGGATCAAATTTTCTTTGGAATCGAGCCAGACATGGTCACCAGTTATATTCCCATGTTGTATTGAATATGAACAAAAGAAGGCTTTCGCAAATATCGAGCTCCAGATACTAAGCAACTCAAGTTTCGATAAACACGACTTTCGTCCCCATTTAATCGTCCGAGAAACAACCCAGAGAACTCCTTTTTGCCGATTTGGTTTACATGACTCCAAAGAAGCCAGTTCTTTGTATCCATTCTCGATGAGTTCACTTGTCTCTAAAATATCATATAATGAATCTACAGTCTCTTTGATCATAGTGTACTTTCCCTCTTCTACAGGAATCCAATAATGACCATCGGGATTAGCTTCATGTTGGATGCAGGTAAAAGGAAGTTGACCTGTCTGATGATATCTCTTGATTTTTTCTACTAACTGAATATTATTAAGTTCCACTAAGGTACTCCAATGTAGTTACCACTAAAGAATATCTCACTTCTTTGATTTTGTCAATAAAAAATATCTTTTTATCACTATATATCAACCAACGAAGTCTCTCAATATCATATATAATCTAGGATTCAAGAGGATATCGAATAATCACAATTCCTGAACCTCCGTTCCCTCCAGTTTGACTTGAAGAAGATGCTGAATAGCCTCCAGCTCCACCGCCACCTCCAGTATTCATAACTCCATCTTGAGCTCGGGCATTACTTGTACTTCCGTTTCCTCCTCCATTTCCTCCAATACCTGCAGATCCATTACCGAAACGAGTTCCTCCACCTCCTCCTCCAGCATACCAATTTGTATCTCCTCTAATATCTATTAAGCGCCCATCTCCCCCATTTCCCCCTGAAATTCCTCCTGAGCAACAAGATGTTTGATTACCTTGAGCGTCTAATCCTATTGAGCCAGCACCTCCACCACCGCCTCCATTATTTGCACCACCAGCACCTCCAGAATGGCCCTGATTATTAACTCCAACACCTACCTGTCCATTTCCTGACCCAGCTCCTGAACCTCCATTAATAGCAATAGTTTCAAATGAATTTCCACCATGAACGCCTCCACCACCGCCTCCTTCAGCAACAATATCTCCGAATTGAGAGTTTGATCCTTTTCCACCTTCTTGAAAAGCCGAATTCCACCCACGACCTCCTTGCCCTCCTCCTCCAACTACTACAGTATATTCTGTTTCGGTCAAAGATATATTCTCTTGATACAATAATCCACCCGCTCCCCCACCTCCTCCGATTACACCCCCACCACCTCCTCCTCCA
>PXDG01000106.1 GCA_003565105.1 Parcubacteria group bacterium
AAGAAATGCCTGCCAATGAGTCTTTTCTTGAATAATCTGGTGATAAGAAGCTTTAAACAAGCTTATCTGAGGTTCTTCACACACATCTAAGGCTTCTTTGATCTGAGCTAAGGATATATCTTTTACTTTCACTTCATCTTTGTCTCTCCGAAGTACTTTGGATTGCACGAGAATGTTTGCCAGCACTCCCCAGCCTCCTCCAAACCAGCGAGAAGAAATGGTATTGAGACTTGCTTTATTGAGAAAGATTTGATGAAGATCATACTCTTCTGGGGCAGCAAAAAAGGCGATGAATTGGGTAGTGATTTGTGCAAGATACGTAGTTTGATCTTGAATCAAACTATTAAGTTGATCCCATTCTTGCCCTTCTTTGATCGTGAGAATGTCTATAGACTTCTTTTCACTCCCGATTTGTTTGTACAGTACTTTAAGTTTAGAGAGTTTTACTTTATTTTGTTGTGAGAATTCATTAATCCGAGAATTAATCTTTCCAATGATATGCTCATTGAAGGTATCAATACTCTGTTGAGTCAAATAGGAAGAATAGCTCTCATACTGGAACGCCTCCTGATACTCTTGAAGATCGGGTATTTTTTCGACGAGCTCTTCAAAGGTCTGGGTATTATCTAAGAATCGAGTTAGGTTTTCATGAATAATCCGATAGGCGACTTCGGTGACATTGCCTTTGTTGGTGTAGTAGTTCTCTCGATTTTGGTTAAATCCAGAAAAATACGTATAAAATCTATCAAAAGCGTCGATAGCTTGGAGTGCTTCAGGATTATCTTTATGCTGATCTCTCAAAACTTTGAGTATGGTTGCTTCAAGGAGAACTTTGTATCCCTTCCCTTTGATAACGATGCCTTTTTCTGCGTAACTGGTCTTCCATTTTTCAGCCACAGTGTCAAAGCCTTGGATAATTTGGGTACGAAGTTGCTCTTGTATGGTCCCGATCTTTCCTTGGTCTTTTTTACTCGATTTCCCTACCAGGATATCAATTTGAGCTTGATTAGCTTTGCGGTTTTTGGTGAGCTTTTTGAGGAGTCGATAAGAGGTGTCGAGCTCCTGTATCAACGAGGTATCCAAAGTTACCTCCGACAAACTCTCAGTAATAAACAAAAGATGAAGCTCGTCTAACATAGGCTTCATCTTGGAGTGATACAAGGTATCTATATTTTGGTCTATTTGAATGGGGGTAAGTCCGTATTGATTTTCTTCGGCAAGAAGTCGTTGCGTCTCTTTGGTTGGCTTTAACTCAAATCTGAGTGTTTTAGTTAAAGAATACAGATTGGTAAATTGTGAGTAGTCCATATATACAATAGTTAATTATATATATCATACCCATAAAAAGAAAAATAAGGCAAAAAGCACCTCTAGAGAAATCTCTTCTACCCTACATCAACCTCATACTTCTCCTTCAAAATCTCCAGTGATCTTCGTATCAGCTGTTTAAGCACTTCAAGATCAATATCCTCAAGACGTTTCACATAGAGACACGACTTACCTGTCTTATACTTTCCAAGTTTGCTCATCAGTTCTTTGGTCTCATCAGACTCATCCATATAATCTCCAAATCCTGTCATAATATAGATGGTTATATTGGCCTTCCGAGGACTAAATCCTACAGCCAACCAGTCAGCTTCTTTGCCAGAGCTATAGACGTAATGATACTTTCCAAACCCAACGATCGAGCTTCCCCACATTTGAGGAGCTTGATTCGTCATTGTTGTCATTATTTGGACCAACTTCTGACAATCTATGAGACGTTGAGGTTCACAGGTATTGGCAAGAAAGTTGTCTACACTAACTTCTGTAGGCTGTGTCTTGAGTTCAGCCATACAATGTATTTATTCAGTGATAATAGAAATGACCCGATCTCGTAGCTTGACCATATCTTCTTCGGTCTTTCCTTCTACGATAAGCCTCAGTACTGGCTCGGTGTTTGAGGCACGAACAGAAACCCAAGCATCGGCAAGATCAATCCGAATACCATCGAGTTCTGAGAGAGATCCTTCTGACAACTCTGCTTTGATAGCGGATAGAATTTCTTCTTTTGGTCGCTCTATCTCAAAATTAATCTCTCCTGAATGTACGTATTTAAAGAGATGTGCGGTACAATCGGCTAATGTAGCATCGGTATTGGAGAGGAGTTCCATAATCTTGACTACAACAAAAAGCGGGTTTTCAAAGTAAGCGTGATTCCCTTGATGTTCAACGTCGAGGTAAAAGTGTCCTGAGAATTCTCCTGAAAAGAAGGCTTTTTCTTTGGCCATTTGTGCTTTGATAAAGGAGTGTCCCACGCGCGTTTGAATAGCGATTCCTCCGTGTTCTTGAATAACTTCTGGCGTTATGTTAGAAGATCGTAAGTCATACAAAATCTTTGATCCTTCTCGTCCTTGGAGTAATACGGGGGCTAAAAGGGCTGTGGTAATATCTGGTCGGATTGTGCGTCCTGCATTGTCCACGAAAGAAACTCGATCAAAATCACCGTCACAGGCTACTCCAAAATCGGCTCTTGTATCGGCAACTTTGGTTTTGAGTGCTTCCAAGGTCTCTTCTTTTAATGGATTTGCCTCATGGTTGGGGAAATTCCCGTCAAGTTCTGGGAAGAGATGAATCATTTCTACTTGTGGGAAGTGCCGGAATAACTCTTCAATGGCGGGGCTAGCCATTCCATTGGCTGAGTCGACGACGATCTTCATTGGTCGGATTTCGGTATCTGTATCTCGATAAGAAAGAACATTTTGAATGTATTGAGACAGGGTATCTGGTCGATACGATTCTTGAAGTTCAAGAGTCGTTTCTCTTGGGCTCATCAACTGATCATCCATTACCATATCTCGCATCTGGTATACTCCTGTTTCCCCTGAGATAGGTACAGCTCCTTTTGAAACCAACTTAAATCCATTGTATTCGGCAGGGTTATGAGAAGCGGTAATAATAATACCTCCGTGTGTCCCGTATTCTAAGGTAGCATAATACATCATCGGCGTTGAGGAAAGATCAATGTTGATAATCTCCACTCCTTCTTCAGCTAATCCTCTCTTGAGCTCTGCCTCGATTGGGACTCCTGATTCTCTCATATCTCGACCTACTACCACTTGAAGCGTCTCTTCATTTGGATACTGTTCTTTGAGATACATACCAAAAGCTCTCCCTAATCGATAGCCTGTTTCATTGGTTAGTTGTGTCCCGTAGATTCCTCGAATATCGTAGGCTTTAAAGATTGCTGGGTCTGTATGCATATTTTTGATAGATTAATATATATGTATTATATCATATTTCTTTTATGAGAAAATCCTATTACATATATGTAAGCTCGAAAGTATCTATTAGAATTTATCAAAAGAAAGTAACTTCATCAACACTTCTCTCGTAGCTCGAACATCCCCAAGTGCTGTGTGAGCTTCATACCCTGTAATACCAAGAGTGTCTTTTAATCCTCCTGGCGCAGACAGACTTGTCGAAGGGAATGGCATTGATTCTCCTGCTAAGATAGCTTTGAGATTGATAACATTAGCCATAGATTTGGTATCTATAACGCTATGCCCAATAATCTCTCGCCAAAAATCTTGCGTTTTTCCGACTGAGTCAAACATATGATTCAAATACGCGAAATCCATCGGGAGAAAATGCCCAACGAGGATGGGTTTTCGTTCACAATGATTTTGAATATCCTTACTAAGTCGATTGACCACTTGTTTGTAGGTCTTCCCTTTGGCAATACGATCTCGATCAAAATGCATCATATCATCAGCTCCTTGATCTATCTGATATCCTTCTTGAGGTCGAACATCCATTACTCGATGCATTAATTCTTCTAATTTATCATCAAGTAGCACATAGGCTACTTCTACAAGACCGTGCATATGAGGCAAGTGTCCTGTAAACTCAGTATCAATCACTAGATATCGTCCTGTTTTTTTACTCATACTTATATTCTAACTACTATTTGATATTAGTATATCATACAAATAAATTCCTCATCGTTTGTCAGGTATTGACAAATGTAAGACAAGTGTTATAATCACGGTACTATTTAGGCTTGTATATATGCAGAGAAACCAGATAATTTCTTATATACCAGGATACAGTCATAACTGGAGTGTTCCGTATGGAGAAGAACATCTTTTTTGGCCAGGAATGCATCAGTACATACAGGATCAAAAGCCATCTCATATGCAACTCCATTATGTACGCTGGGGACTGTATGAAGATGCTCCAAAAAATTGGCGAGAATCTTTTCCCAAGTACTTTAGAGAACTCCGTAGAAGTAGTGATATAACAGCGACCAGTATACTCCAAGAACATATTCACCGAACCCAACCAAACATTCTTGTAGCTCACTCTATGGGAGCAAACCTTTTATTTAATGCTGTAGAATACGGATTAGATTTAGGATGTGTTCAAAAAATAATACTCCTCCAACCAGACATTTCTATTTACAAGAATATTAAAGCTTTTTCTGAAAGTATTAAAAAAAATAATAGACAATTAGTCCACACTTGGTGTCCATGGGATGATTTACTGGGTCCTATTAGTATTTATACTGGATCGTTACGATTAGGCCAAATCCCGCATCCATATAACGGTATTCAATCGGTTTTCTTTCCTCTCTCAAAAAAAAGCAGTAAGCATTCTCACACTGGTATCCTCCAACATCATTTGGAGGAAATTTATAACTATTTAGGAATAAAAATTTAATGTGCCCCGAGTAAGACTTGCACTTACGACACCAGGTTCTTCAGACCTGTGCTCTACTACCTGAGCTATCGGGGCGATACGTTATATATTATCATCTATAACTGAAGATTTGTCAACTAGTATCTTGGTCCTAGAATCTTCGAGAATGCCCCACACAAATTTATCAAACATATTTTTTCGATATTCAAAATCTTTCAGGTCCAAAACCGAATAACGGAGTTCTGTACCCAACTCAGATTCTATGGATTCAAGAAGTCGCTCAAATTTTTTTTCATCTAAGTCATCTACCACGAGAAACAAATCGACTCGATCATGCTCTCGCTGCAAAAACACTCCTTGCAAAACGCACAGATACACTTCTCCCACGGTATTGATCTTATCACCCAATGTAGCAAAAAAGGTGTCTCCTAAATCAAAGATTACATCTTCTAACACCTGTACTTCAGGAATATCACAGATTTTATAATGGAGTATCTTTTCTTTCTTTTCTTCTTCTACTACTCCATACTTCAGAGCCTGTTTGAGTTCTTTGCGAAGTTCAGTAGTGGAAACTTTGGTACGTTCTGCAAGTTCAGCAATAGGAAACCATTCTCCTCGATTATTCAAGAAAAACTTGATCAATTTTAATTTTTCATAGC
>PXDG01000152.1 GCA_003565105.1 Parcubacteria group bacterium
ATATACGTTAGGGTATCTACGAAAAGGTAGGTGGGGAAGATTTGTATTATGGATAAATAATGGTAATAAGTAGTCATTTTATGAAAATCTTTCGTTACTGTAAACCACTCCTCGGCCTGACCAAAGCCAAATGTCGGGTCAAAAAAGCCAAGTACCTCGCTGGGAGGTGACGGGCGAGCACATAGGCTCGCCCCTACGAGAGGGAGAAGGTGTTGAGTTTGTGGGGATTGTTCTCCAAGATCTTTCGGTAGATCAGATATGATATAATACCTGTAAGGTAAAGTATGTAATATGAAGGATACACACGAACAATTAGCAATATATCAGACAGAAAATGGAGCTCTTGAGTTGCGTCAAGATTTTGATAATGACACGATTTGGGCTAGTCAGAAGCAGATAGCAGAGATTTTTGGGATTGAGAGATCTGTTGTTACCAAACATATTAGGAGTATTTTTTTAGATAATGAGTTAGATGAAAAAGTGGTTAGTGCAAAATTTGCACAAACCACTTCTCATGGGGCTATTACAGGGAAAACTCAGACTAAGGATGTAAATTTTTATAGTTTAGATATTATTTTAGCTGTTGGATATAGAACTAAATCTTCAATGGCAATTGCATTTCGTCAATGGGCAACCCAAACCTTGAAGCAACACATCACTCAAGGATTTACCTTTAACCACCAGCGAATCGAGCAAAATCGCAAAGCATTTCTGAAAGCAGTGGATGATATTCGTCTACTTACCCAAAACACCACAGAAGTCCCAATGAACCGAGTCTTAGATCTTGTTCAGGTATTTGCTGAGACCTGGTTTACCCTCGATCAATATGATAAAGGAGAATTCCCCCAGCAGGGGAGAATTGAGAATGTAGATATTCAAGCAAAAGACTTGCAGGAATCACTTGAGGTACTAAAACAGGAGTTAGTCTCCAAGGGAGAAGCAACTCATCTTTTTGCGGAAGAAAAGTCTCAAGGAAATCTATCTGGAATTGTTGGGAATGTCTTTCAGTCTGTGTTTGGTCAGGATGCCTATGCCACGATAGAAGAAAAGGCAGCACATTTGTTGTACTTCATCATTAAGAACCATCCCTTCAATGACGGAAATAAACGCAGTGGAGCATTTGCTTTTGTCTGGTTCCTTCAGAAAGCTCAATTTGATTTTGGTCCCAAAATATCTCCCGAAACATTGACCACGCTGACGCTTCTTGTGGCCGAATCCGATCCAAAAGACAAAGAACGAATGATAGGTGTCATTCTCCTTATATTGCAATAATATACAAAGCATTCCGCGCTACTCACAAACCCTCAATCAAAACCCTCCTCGGCCTGACCAAAGCCAAATGTCGGGTCAAAAAAGATAAGGACTCTGCTGGAAATATCACGGGCGAGCACATATAGGCTCGCCCCTACGGGAGGGATCGTGCTACGTAGGGGCAGGCCCATGTGTCTACCCGCAGAGAGAGGAAGAGAATAACTCATACTTGGGCGGAATGTATCTATGATCTCCTCATCTTATACATATTTTTTACAAGGTTTCATTGATATGATACTATACATACAATGCATTCATCTTTATTTCTATGAAACATTTTGATTTAGAGACTTTGAAGTTTAGTGTAGGAGAATCGACCTATCAGAAGGGTATTGATTTGTATGAAGCTGGTAAAGTTCAGAACTTTCAGGTATATGATGAGTCTACTTGTGTCGCCTCGATGACAGGAGGGAGTGAATATATGATTGTATTGTCTCCAAAAAAATTCAGTCACTCAGATTGTAATTGTTATATTGGACAAAACAATCAATACTGTAAACATCTTGTAGCTGTTGCTCTTCATTTTTTAAAAAAAGGAGAACCTCTTACTCCTCAAGAAAAAGAATACATCAGTAGTCTTCGATGTAGTGAGCAGCGAGGAGAACTCTCACCAGAAGCTCTGAAAGAAGTAAAAGCAATTATCACCCGGCATTTACGATACATTAAACCATATGTGGGTCCTTCTCGAACGTGGGATGCTTATCAGGATTCACTTTCTCAAGGTGTGGATCGATTGGTTAGTCTTCTTTCAAAACTTCCCGTGAGTCTGCAGACGAGTCAGCTTGTGGTTAATACGTTATTGAGGGTGGAACGAAAGCTTATGAATGGAGTTGATGACTCTGATGGGGTTGTAAGGGATTTTATTTCAGACGGAGTTGAGGTATTGAAACAATATATAGAGATAGATCCAGAATGTTTGAAGTCTATCGAAAAGCTTCAAAATCTCGGTACAACTTCCTTTGGCTGGGAAGAAGAACTTGTTGAATTGCTGGAATCTCAGTAATGGTGTTTTGGTATTTTTGTGGTGAAATGATTATATCGTATATAAAAAGAAGAGCTGGTTAGGCTCTTCTTTTTGGGGAGTGGCGACACGGAGGTCGCCGCTACGAAATATCCAGTAAACATCCAGTTTGTCTTCATAGTAGCGTCGGCGACTCGCCGATAGAATTTTTAGAAATATTCCGTGGAACTGCAAGGGTTCCACTTCAGAAGAGGCACGGGGTTCAAGGGGAGTTGCTGAATCAAGTTCAGCATGACGAAGTGGTACTATCCGTCTTTACAAATCCAACAACTCCTTGACCTTCATAATAGTCACTTTTTCTTGTCGAGATCGTTCTTCGAGTTAAGAGAGGTCTTTGTCTCTCTTTGTCATATTTATCCACGGACTCACAATTTGACAGATAATACTGAAGGTGTATTATGTGTGTAAGGTAACAAAACCATCATGGAAAACAACTCCAAGAAAACTCAAGGGGAAAGTATTCATAAGATGGCAAAGGTATCGCTCGGATTTGGAGCGATTTTTTTATTGGTATTTGGCGTGACATCTTTGCAAAGTTCACCGCAACTTTCTGATGAAGAGATATTGACTCGAGGATTAAATGAATATATTGATCCGTCAGAATCTCCAATTTATGAATTATATTACACAACGGTTACCTTTAAAGAAGGAATAACCTTAGATGATGTTGCAGAAATGCAAGAGTATGTACCATTGATGGGGAGAAATGAGGAAAAACAAGCACAGATCTACACTCGGATGACTGATTCTGATGACTATCAAGCTGTGAAGCTTGGAAAGGATATTATAGAGAGTCGTAAAGCAATAGCTGATCAACGGAAGAATGCTCAGCAAAAGGGTGTATCTGTTCGAGATCAGGAAGAATCAGAGAAGGTATATAGTATTTCTCTTAATCATGAGAAGAATGATCAAGCAGTAGAAGTCCTTCGATCCTTTACTGATGAAAAGGCTAATGTTCCAATAGATGTGAAAGAAAGCATTCAGACAAAACGGACTCAAGGAAATAGTGTCTGGAATAGACTCGAATCTGAGATTGAAACAGTAAATACTGCTGAAAATAAAGAATTGATGGATATTATCTATCCTCCTCAAGAGCAAATAGATATCCTCAATCAAGAGATTATAGAAGAGCGACAAATGGCACTAGAGTTTGATCGAGCAAAAGAGCGAGAGCCAAGAGAGATGGTCAGAAGAAGTGTTAAGAATGTTTTAAACTTTATTGTGAACCCTGCTCAAGCTTTGAATAACTTTCATGAACATTTGTTTATTTATTCCGATTATATGTATAATTTGACAATGGAAGTTCCTAATAATGACAGATTTAATGGACAGGTTATAAAGTTGAATTACAGAAATGGGTCATATGCTCAAGACTTTTATTTTGAAGATGCAACAAATAGAATTAAGTTTTTTAAAAATGATAATAAGTGTTTGGACTTAAAAGATGGCGTACACTGGGTAAATGGGCAGCCAGTGCAAGTGTGGGATTGTCATGGAGGAGATAGTCAAAAGTGGGAGCTTTGGCCAGATAGAACAATTCGTTTCAAACTAGACAAAACGAAATGTCTTGATGCTTCTAGTGGTGTAAATGCGGGTAGTCAGATAAAAATATGGAATTGTAGTGCAAATGATAACCAAAGGTTTTTAGTTGGAGAAAATGATTTTTCAAATATGAACACAGGGAGATATATCCGTATTCAATCAAGTGACACTGAAGGGTATACGCCAGATTTAATAGGTCATTCTTCTGTCTCCGTTGGAAAAAGAAACTTAAATAATAAGCAATGTTGGACTACGAATACATTCGGAAGTTGGGCCCCATGGAATATTGAGCCTTTTGTTGGACCTCCAGATTATGATGATATAAATACGAATGGAAAAACCAATAATATAGCAACAGGTACTCACATAAATGTTGATCGAGACGAAGATTGGGAAAATGCAATTAATAATAAAAGTGCATATAGATATAGAGACTTAAGTATATCTAAGAGGCGATATGATGAAGCTAAGTATATGAATGGTTACTATACTTGGTGGAAAGATTTCTGGAATGATTCTGTAACAACGTACCATTTAAATAAGAGAAATTGTTCAGTGTATGCTCGAGATCTATGGTTTACATATACAAATGAGTGGTTAAAAACTGATGAATGGGCAAGTGATCCAGATTGGCAGCACCATACTCCAGGAATGTTGTATAACTCAATTGGTGGACGAAATTGGGATAATCAAAGTCAATGTTATACAGGATCACTTCAATATTAATATGTATAAAATATTTCAACGCTTACCAGTATTCTTAATATCAATAGGTTTGTTACTACACATTACTCCGTATATTATAGGTTTATTCGGTAGTTATTCATCTGAAGAAGTAATAGATGTTCTATTTATAACGATACCATTGCAAGTAATATGTGGTATTTTACTTATAATTGCTCCAATTCCACAAATTGTTAGAGAGGGCTTTTTAAGAGTTAGTCGCTTAAAAATCTATCTAATCTTAAGTGGATTGTTATATTGGATTGGATTACTATTATATCTTTCTTTTTTTATAGAACCCGATTGGCTTATTGAACAGATAATTCCTGTTGTAATCGGCTCTGTCATGATGGTCTTGAGCTTTATCGTCTCAGTGATGGTGTGGAAGGAAAAAGTGTCCTAAGAGGCGGATCTTTGGTAATTGTAGTGAGGTATAACAAAACCACCCCAAGAGGAATACTCAGTGGGGTGGCTTTGTAAAATCAGAGATTCTCTCTTTATTATAGGATAGGCATCCTATAATCTTTGAAGACTCTTTTTATGGAATGAGGAGCTTAGCGTTCCGCTACAATACTCTCTTACAAGTCCAACAACTCCTTGACCTTCATAATAGTCACTTTCTCTTGGCGAGATCGTTCTTCGAGTACTCCTTGGATGTAGGACATATCGGTTTTCATCTCAGGGATGATGACGTACTCAAGGGCGTTTACTCG
>PXDG01000116.1 GCA_003565105.1 Parcubacteria group bacterium
TAATCTTTTTTTTGTCAATTGTATATGTTATAATTATAAAGAATAAATTTTATATCTATGGAGCTAAATATTGAAAAGTTAAAGAACTCTTCTGTAACTGAGTTACAGGAATATGTTAAAGAAATGTATGATGTAAGAGGGTTTAATAACTCTACAATTGAAAATGCTCTTATGCTTGGTGAAGAAGTCGGTGAGTTATTTAAGGCATTGAGAAAACACTCCAAAATGCAAGTTGATTCTTCCTCAAAAATTGGATCATTAAGGGAAGAGCTTGCTGATGTTATTCTGCTTACGTTAGCCGTAGCTAATGATTTGAACGTTAACCTTGAGGAGGCAATCATTGAAAAAGAAAAGATAAATATGCAAAGAAAATGGAGTTGATTCTACACTAAACAGGTTCTAACATAGTCCAATAAATAGGCGGAGCAAAACCCCCTAACCCCCATCGGTTTCCGACGGGGATGTGAAATCCACTGCCTTCCTGCGCAGGGGGTTTTGCTATTTTATTGCAACGCAATAAAGCGAGGATTCGAACCGAGGAAAGGGTTATTTTTTAATGCCTGTGAGTATTAGTAGTGGTGTATAGAGAGATGGTCTATTCATCACTATAGCTTATCAAAATTGATTTTCAGATACAAAAAAGATATAATAGGAGTAAACTACAAAGTTATAAGACTGCATGACTGAACAAGAATTAATCGAACTTATTCAAGAGAAGTACTCAAAAGAAAATGAATCAGTAGAGCATAAAGCTTGGACTGGAAACTTTAACATTGATGGAAGGCCAAAGAACGATCTTGGAAGTTATGTTTCTGCTCTGGCCAATGAAGAAGGAGGTACTTTAATAATAGGTGTAGAAGATAAGACATTGGCAATTTTAGGTATTAATAAGAAAAAAACTCCAGAACAAGTATCTTTAGAAGTCCTTGAGAAAACGAGCCCTAGGCATAAGATAGATATTCAAGAAATAGTAACTTCGGATACACATAAAAAAATTTGGATAATTCAAGTTCCCAAGCATCCTGTAGGGGAGTGGGTTTCGTTTCATATTCCATACCAAAGATTAAAAGAAAGTTTGATTGAATTGACTGATAAGAGAAAAGAAGAGATTCGAAGAGAAAATTTAATGACTTACGATTGGTCGGCTCAAGTATGTGCTGATGCCAGTGAAGATGATCTTGACTCTGATGCAATGCAAAAGACAAAAAAAATTTGGTTTGAAGCAACGGGAAACAGAGATATTCTTGAATACAATACAAAGCAATTACTTAAAGCTCTCTTTGACGATGACAGGGTGTTAAATGCAACGATGGTGATACTCGGGAAGGCAAGTTCAATAAAGAGGCTTGGAATCACTCATGAAATATCTTTTGAGTATAGGAAATCTTCTAGACAAATACCATATGATGATCGAAAAGATTTTCAAAGAGCTTTTATCTTAGACTTTGATGAAATTTGGAGTAAGATTGATGCTAGAAATGAAATATATCGTTTTCAAAAAGGGCTTATCATCGAAGAAATAAAAAAGTTTAATGAAATTGCAGTTCGAGAAGCGCTCTTGAACTCAATTTCTCATCGAGATTACGCAGGACCAACATCATCTTCTCAAGTGTTTATTAAGCAATCAGAAGAGAGTATTATATTTATAAACCCAGGTAAACTACCAACCAGTTCACCGAATATATATGAGTTGGTAAACTTGCCCTCAACTCCTAGGAATCGAAAATTAGCAGAAGCGTTCCAAAAACTACAGCTTACAAACCGCTCAGGAATGGGAGTAGACCTTATAACTGAGAGAGTAATTCGTGAAGGTAAAGGTCTTCCTGAATATAAAGAGCATTCAGGACATGTGGAACTAAAGCTCAATTCCTACCTTTTAGATAAAGAGTTTCTTTCTTATTTGCAGAAAATAAGCCAATATGAAGGTTATGAGTTTAATGTTTTTGAACTTATTACTCTGGAAGAAGTCCGTAGCTATGGTAAGAGTGGGAATCTAGATACGGTAGAGAATCTTATACAAAAAGGTTTAGTAGAAAAAACTGGAGCTGGGAAGGGTATGAAATATATACTTTCTCGAAAGTATTATGAATTGTCAGGAGATGATGCTAGTGAATATATTGATAACAAATATGATAAATTTGAATACAAACATAAGATTCTAAGGTTTATTGATGAATTTGGTCCAGTAGGATCCTCAGAAGTTATCAGTAGAATTAATTTAAATGTATCTCATAGAACAATTCAACGATATCTTCAAGAATTAGTAGATGAAAAATTAATTAAAGTTGTTGATAATAGAGGTAGAGAGTTAATATATGACAGAGTAAGCGACAAGTAAGCGACAAGTAAGCGACACTGTCGTTTGGTTGTCATTTAGTAAAAAATACTTTCAATTTCCTACTGAAAACTAATGGCAAGATAAAATTGGTGGGAAATCCAAGAATTGTTAGAGGAGAAAATAAGAGCTACTGGGTTTTAGATGGTGAGGTACAGTAAAAGTACAGTAAAAGTACAGTAAATGCACAGTAAAAAAGTAATCACGTTTAAGAACGCCGAACTCCTTCAGCTTAAAAATAGATAACTTCAAACTCTCTTCAACCGTACCTTTTGCCATAAATAAAGCAGTAGATTATATCCATATTATCTCATTAGAGGTATAATAGAATCAAATATAGTGAGAAGGTAGTGGGGTAAATATGATATCTTTCATAGAAGTTAAGAAAGTATTATGTCAAAGAGATTGATTTTTGTAGATTATAATGGAGTTCTTTCTTATGATCCTTTTTGGAAGTCTCTTCTCGATGAGAAGCATGAACTGAATTCTTATCTTCAGGATATTGAACACTATTTGTTTAAAGAAAATTTTCATATTGTAATTGATTGGATGGTAGGTAAATATAATAGTGAAGATATACACCGGCTTCTTTCTGATACGTTCAATATACATTACCATAGTTTCTTTGAAACCTTTGTGCGAGACTGTGAGCAGATGGTGATTTCGACCTCAATTTTAGAAAAGCTAAAACCTTTGAAAAAAGAGTTTACCCTTATTTTAGCTACGGGTAATATGGACAGTTTTGATAGATTTACTTTACCAAAACATCGCTACTTATTGGATATTTTTGACGAGATCCATAATTCATACAATTTAGGTATATTGAAAACAACAAATGAAGGAGAGTATTTCAAAAGAGTCTGTAAAAAATATAATGTAAATCCTGCTAACTCTTATCTGATAGATGACTCTCAATCAACTTGCCAAGTCTTTAATAACTTAGGAGGAATGGCGTTTAGAACTCAGACCGAGGAGGAAGTTTTAGGAGTTTGTACAAATCATTTATAAGTATATCGGTCTGTATGATTTGCTTTACCAAGGCTTTTTTAATAAAAATCAAGCAGATATTTGTGCATTCACGAGATTTTCTACTGTTATGTTATCCTCATTGATTGAAAGCTTTATAATAGCTCCATTACCTAATGAGTCAATACTTGTATGCTTGATTATTTCACGAAACACACATCGAATAGGTCCGCCATGGGTAATAACTGCAATATCGTTATATGGAGAAGAGGTCAGGTCTTTGAGGACGTCTAATATTCGGTCTTTGAAAACTTGGTATGTCTCAGCACCGTCGTAGGCAGTGTCTTTATTGACTAATACTTCTCCTAGTTTGCGATATTCTTCTTCAGGCTGGTCTTTGCCGAGTTCTAGAAAAGCTCCATATATATCTTGTTCAGCAAGGTTTTCTAAAGTATGTAATGGAACATTGTGTTCTATTTGGATAATTTTAGCTGTTTCTTGTGCACGTATCTTGGGGCTACTGTAAATAGCATCGATGTTCTGCAACAGTGAGTTTTTTGCTACTTCTTTCGCTTGTTGCAAACCAGTCGGAGTGAGTGGGTCATCATAGTCACCATCATATTTTTGTTTGATGTCTGATTCACTTTCTCCGTGACGAATTAAATATATGTTCATTTGATAATAGTGTTAAAGAGTATATTAAGTATAGGATATCATTGATGTATGAGATATTCAAATATAAGGTTTATAGTATGGTGTTGTAGTAAGAGTTCTTATCCACATGATAAAAAATCTGACATTTAGGATATGTCAGATTAAGAGATGGTGATAACTTATACCAGAGCTTTGAGTTCATCTGGAATACGAATCCAATAGACGTTTTTATTCCATGTTGCCATAGGAAGGTTTCGTCGGATTTTGTATTCTTTGAAGGGTCCATATTCTGTTAGGTTTTTAAAGTACATAATGGCTTCCACTGAGTTGTCTTCGATATTACAACAAATATGACTAATTCGTTCTTGGGTGATTAATCGAAGAATTATGGTGGCCTGCTTTTGAGTTTTGGTGAGCATAAAGGATCCTCCTTGGTGAAGGTACATTGTTATCATACCATATAATATAGTGGTACAGGAAGATAGGTAGTTATTTGTTCCTATACACAATATCTATGGTATATGATATAATTATTACGTTTTATACTTCAAAAGAAGGAGGTATCAATAATGGAGTCAATATCTCATACGTTTATTATCCCAGCCTTAGTTGTCCTAGGCTTCTCAATTGGAGTAGTGTCTGAGAAAGCAAAGGCACGAAAAAAGAGACGCCAAGATAGTCGAAGTAAATAACAATCGAGTTTTTCCGCCACGTTAAAGAACGAATGGCGGATTTTTTTGGTTAGCTTACTTGTTTCTCACCGTACATTTTTTGATAATATTCGGCATAATCACCTGAGATGATGTTTTGAATCCATTGATCATTGTCGAGATACCATTCAGCAGTCTTGCGTAACCCTTCTTCAAAACGTATGCTGGGTTTGAATCCAAGTTCATTCTGAATTTTGGAGGCATCGATGGCGTATCGTTTGTCATGGCCAGCTCGATCTTTGACGAAGGTAATCAGCTTCTCAGAAGTGCCTGGTTCTCGTTCAAGAAGTTCATCAACCACACGGATTAGTTCTTTAACCAGGTTAATGTTGGTCCATTCGTTGTGGCCTCCGATGTTATACGTTTCTCCAATGGAACCTTGATGATAAATAAGGTCAATGGCTCGAGCGTGATCATGTACCCAAAGCCAATCACGGGTGTAGTTGCCGTCTCCATAGATTGGGAGTGGCTGATTATTCTTGATGTTATGAATCATTAGAGGAATGAGTTTTTCAGGGAATTGATTTGGCCCGTAGTTGTTGGAACAATTTGAAATAACCACCGGCATATCATAGGTATGATAAAACGCTCTTACAATGTGATCGGAGCTGGCTTTGGAAGCTGAGTAAGGAGA
>PXDG01000072.1 GCA_003565105.1 Parcubacteria group bacterium
CTAGTAAGACCATCGAATGTTGATTGGAATGCTACACAAGGAGTAGGGAGATACTATGCAGGGGCATTGACAAACGGAACGGTCTCTGGCTTCTTGTCTGGTGCTCGTTGGACTTCTGGTACAAATGCCGGTGCTTTTAGTCTGATTCTGATCGCTGCCCCTTCAAATCGGCATCCGCATGTAGGCTTTCGCTGTGTCGTGTCGTCATAGTATCCGCCTTGGGCGGAGGGATGTAAATAGCCAGCGGAGCTGGGTATCTGTAGGGGCGGGCCCGTGTGCCCGCCCAGAATACGTATTATTTCTGCTTTCATTCTTTCCCCTAATGCCAAGAGTACTAGGTGATAAATATAATGTGTGAGTTGAATGCAGCAATACTCGTAATTTATGAATTTTTATAGTATACTATATGTAAATAATAAGTAGCATACAATTATGACGAACGAACAAACCTTAGTAATTATCAAGCCAGATGGAGTTCAGCGAGCTCTGGTAGGAGATATTATTTATCGAATTGAGCGGACGGGTCTCAAGATTGTGGCTATGAAAATGATGATGGCTGCTGAAGAGGTTCTTTGGAAACATTATGACAAAGATGATGTCTGGTTTGCAGAAAAAGGAGCAATTGTTGTTGCGAATAGAAAAGAGCAAGGCCTTCCAGTGGAAAAAGAAGCTATCGAATATGGAAAAGATATCTTGCGAGCAAATATTGATTTTATGACCGCAAGTCCAGTAATTCCCTTTGTTATTCAAGGTAACCAAGCAGTGGGGATTGTGAAGAAAATTGTTGGGAGTACCGAACCACTTTCTTCTGATATTGGAACGATTCGCGGTGATTTGACTGTGGATACCTATGAATTAGCGAATGCTTCAAGCAGAGCCGTGCGTAATTTAGTACATTGTTCTGATCAAGTATCAGAAGCAGAGCGAGAAATTCCTTTATGGTTTGAAGAGTCAGAGTTGATTAGTTATCGACTGGCTAATGAACGAATTTTGTATGATGTAAATCTTGATGGTTTACTTGAATAACGATAGACTATGCAACGACCTTTTTTGTTGTCTTTATGGGATTTTGTACGGAAACCTCGATGGGATACTGAGTCTCCCTCGATATCTTGGTCTCATTTTGCCCAAGCTTTAGCTTGGGGGATTGTAGGATCTCTGGTTATCGGGATTGTGATTCAAATTATTGTCTCGCTCTTTAATATTGAATTGTCAAATAGTGTGGTGACTCTTGTTGAAGAGTCTACGTGGTATGAAATGTTATTCTTTGCAGCAATTGTAGCTCCAATAGTAGAAGAGTTTGTCTTTCGCTTACCATTATCTTCGGTTCGATGGGTGTGGATTATCTGGCTGATTGGATTTGTAGCTTGGACATATTATTTCTTTGGTTTGTCTGGAATTCCGTTGACGGTTTTTTCAATCGTAGCAGGTATGATGATAGGAATAATCAGCTTTAAGGAATCTTCTCACTGGAGAAAGACGCTTGCTCCGATTCAAAGTGTATGGATAGTTTGCTCAATAGTACTGTTTGGAGTGATTCATCTTCTTAATTATGAAAATCTCCCGCTATTATATGGAGGAATTCTTATTTTTATTATGCCTCAAATATGGGGAGGACTTCTTATGGCTTATTTGAGGGTTCGTCAGTCGTTTCTTATTGCTGTTCTGTATCATTGTCTCTATAATTTCCTTTTAGCAGCTCCAGTAGTTTTGCTTTATCCTATCATTGATCAACCAGACCTTGAGAATCTATCGTCTGCCGATGAGTTATTGGTGCATATACTTGGGATTGGGTTTGTAATAGGAAGTGCTCTTCTTGTGAGTGTGGTTGTTTGGAGTATGTATCAGGTAGTGAAGTTTGAAAAAGTAAAAGAATAGTACAGAGAACGCTGGGAGGAAGGATATCAATGGAATGGTTGTCTGTAAATATCTTTTTGTTTCTATACGATATTGACTTATTTGTGATAGAGTATTATTATAACTATACGTTTAATGAAATAATTATGTCAACAGGTATTCAAAAAAAGCTCCCAGTAACAGTCTTATCTGGATTTTTAGGAAGTGGAAAGACTACGTTGCTTCATTCTATTTTGAAAAATAGACAAGGAATGAAAGTTGCTGTGATTGTAAATGATATGGCTGATCTAAATATTGATGCGGCTTTTCTCAATGACGATGAGGTGGCTTTATCTCAAACAGAAGAACAATTGGTTGAAATGTCAAATGGGTGTATTTGTTGTACCTTACGAGAAGACCTTTTGGTGGAAGTAAAAAAATTGGCGGAACAACAACGCTTTGATTATTTGGTTATTGAATCAAGTGGTATTTCTGAGCCGTTGCCAGTTGCTGAGACTTTTACCTTTGAAGATGAGTCTGGGCAATCATTGGCCGATTTCGCTCGATTAGATACATTGGTTACGGTAGTTGATGCAGCGAATTTTATTACTTATTTATCCTCCGAAGAAACCGTACAAGCTACGGGAGAATCTTTAGGAGAAGATGATACTCGATCTTTAGTGACGTTATTTACTGATCAAATTGAATTTGCGAATGTTATTGTTATCTCTAAGGTGGATTTAGTTGAACAATCTGTGATCGATCAAATTCGAGGAATTGTCACGAAACTCAATCCTGATGCTCATATAATCGAAGCAATAAAAGGCGATATTGATATTAAAGAAGTTCTCGGAACTGAAATGTTTGATTTTGAAAAAGCTTCTCAGAATCCTGGTTGGCTCAAAGAAATGCGTGGAGAACACACTCCAGAAACAGAAGAATATGGAATTACGAGCTTTATTTTTGAGGCTGATAGACCTTTTGATCGAGAAAAACTCTTACAGTTGCTCCGGGATGGGACTTTACAAGGAGTGGTTCGTTCAAAAGGATTTGCGTGGGATAATGGAAATCCTGAATTGGCCTTGATGTGGTCGCAAGCAGGAAATATTATTAATCTTGATCCGTACGGATATTGGGAAGAGCAAGATGATGGCACCATGAAAGGAGAACAAAAAATTGTGATGATTGGATCAGATATGGATGAATCCGCTATTAGAAAAGCATTACAAGATGCACTTATTTAAGTCTATCTGATGGTATGAGAGATGTTTTAGTAGAGAACCAGTTACACCTTGTGTATCAAGCTCAATGGCATAGAGGTTCAATCGTTTCGTATGAGGCTTTGCTGCGTCAATATTCCGAGGGGAACTCATTTCCTCGAGACTTTTTTGAGTCACTTCCTCTGTTCCAACAACATCAGATAAGTGTGGCTATTATACAAGAAGTTATTCAAAAAATTAAACAAATAGAGCTTCCTATAGCATTTAATCTCCCAGCACGACTGCTTACTCAAGAATTGATAGAGGATTTATCATTATATGTACAATATATTGATAAGGGGCTGCTTCGTTGCGAAATTGTTGAGGACGAAAGGCTTCAAGAATATCATGTGCCATTACTTCATAGACTGACTGAATTGGGAATATCTTTAGTAATTGATGACCTCATGGAGAAGTTCTCTCTCGATAATCTCAGGTTGTTACAACAATGGGATATATCATGTATTTTGAAGATTGAGAGAAAAGCTGAATATGATGAGATTATGGAGGTCTATCGTACCCAAGGGTATATCATCATTCAAGAAGGGGATAGTGTGATACTTGATTCAGATGATGTCTTACAAACATACCTACTGTCTCATCCGGTACGACTTTGACATGACTGAGCCAAAGATAAGTAAAGACTTTTTTATGAAGTAATTTGGTTAGATACTCATTACTATGCTATAATACCACCATAAAACAATTAATCAAAAAATCGATATGAAACTCAGCAAAAAGCACAAAGCATTCACCTTACTTGAGATCTTACTAGTGATAGCCGCGATAGGAATTTTAGCTGCTATTGTCATAGTGGCAATTAATCCCCAAAGACAGCTAGGGGTGGTGAGAAATGCACAAAGAAGCAATGATGTATTAACCTTGAAAAATGCTTTAGATCAATATTTGATTCAGGAAGGAATCTATCCAGAAGAAATCACAGAAAGCTATCAGGATATTTGTAGAGAAGGAGAAACAGAAGAGTGTGTTGACCTTGGAGTGCTTGTTCCAGAATATTTGGCAGGAATACCTGTCGACCCGAATGGAGATGTATATCAAGTTGCGGTACATCCATTGAACCAACAAGTGAGTATTTATTCTCTAGGTGCTGAATTAGGGATAGAGATTTATATTAATTTAATTGAACAAAATCTATATATGTGGGGATATAACGATGATGGATTTTTAGGTGATGGTACATCAATACAGAAGAATGTCCCTACTGGGATTGAAGTAGATAACAATTGGCAACAAGTTAGCCTTGGTGGGTCTCATAAAATAGCTATTGCAAATAATGGGACTCTTTGGGCTTGGGGTGATAATACTCATGGTCAATTAGGAGATGGCACAACTATAGACAGATCCTCTCCTATTCAAATAAGTTTAGAACAAGATTGGAAATTTATTAGTGCAGGTGGTAATTATAATTTAGCTCTCAAAAATAATGGAACTCTCTGGGCTTGGGGTGATAATACTCATGGTCAATTAGGATTAGGAGATAGTAATATAGATTTTCAATCTACGCCAACTCAAGTCGGTTCTTTTGATGACTGGTACCATATCTCAGCAGGATTCCGACATTCACTAGGTATTAGACAAAATTATAGTCTGTGGACTTGGGGGAGTAACTTTTATGGTGAGATTGGAGATGGAACATTAGAACCTAAATACAATCCAGTTTTAATAAATAATCAAGATTTGTGGATAACAGGAACAGCAGGAGATGGTCAAACATATGCTATAAAGGATAATGGAACTCTCTGGGCTTGGGGTGATGACTGGTTTGGGCAGTTAGGGATTGGTAGTAGTAGTAGTACATTTGGAGGAGAAGTCACCCCAGTTCAAATTGGTAATGATAATGATTGGAAGAAAGTTAACTCTGGTTCATTCTTTACTCTTGGGATAAAAAATAATGGCACTTTGTGGTCTTGGGGTTTTGGGTGGGAAGGTCAGCTAGGGGGGGGAGCTACTGTAAATTCTGCTAGATCTCCTATACAGGTCGGGGGAGCTTCAGATTGGCAAAG
>PXDG01000035.1 GCA_003565105.1 Parcubacteria group bacterium
CTTAAAGCAATTGAAAAGTGGAATGGTGAATTACCAACATATACAGGTGATGGAGTTCCGTTTATTCAAGTTCAATAGAGTCTGAATTTTTTCTTTGAACTATTTTTAGTAAGTACATAATCCCTGCTAAAAAGAAGGCATTCCCGAGTAACTCGATATTTTCTTCAATTAGACTATCGAGAAGAAAGAATCCAATTGGATAGTTCCAGTTGACGAGATTCCAAGACTCCCATAGTGGTTGTAGTGCTGAATCTCCAATACGATAGGAAAGAAGTATAAGTTGTTGGCCCCATTGCGTGTAGAGGTTTTGATCGATCAGTAAATCGAAGGCCGTTCCAATAAAAGATAGACCACCTGCCAGATATCTTAAGGCCAAGCCAATGGAAAGGTATCCTAAGGCACGGGGTATTTTTCGTAAAGAATACCGAGCTTTGTATAGCGCAAAGAGTGGTAGTACAGCGATAGCTACAAAGTAGACCCCTTCAAATAATGTGCCAAACAGTCCTTGATCGTTTTCTCCTGCAGCAGCTTGAACATAGCTCATTATGGTTTGACGCACGTCACCTGCATCTTCAACCAACATCCAGGTAATGGAGATGGCAAAGAGAAGAAAAAATCGATTCAGTACTTTGTCCTTGAGATGATATTTCCCTGCTTGGTAAAAACTTATTCCTGCGGTAACGGCCAGGAGTGTCCATTGTAAGATTTCAGCAATACCAGCATTCTTGCCGTAATGATGAAAAAAGAACGGTCGGTAGGTGAAATAATATGGAGCAGGATTAGCATTCCATAAGATGTCTCTGAGACCCAAAAAATTTCGGAGATCAATCAGATAAAAGAGTGTTAGGGACAGAAATATAACACTACTGGTTGCGATAATGATATATTCGGGAGTTGAGATACGACGAAATGGGTGATTCATTGAGGTCAAAATATGATAATGGATTGCTTTATTTTATCATAAATATGTGATTAAATGTATATAATGAGATAATCAATTGTAACTACTATTATGACTCCACGTATTACTCCACGAACTCCATCGGGCTTTCTCGAACTTTTACCAGAAGAACAGTTGGTCTTTCAGCGGATGTTGCGGACCATTCAAGAGACCTATGAGTTATATGGATTTGCTCCAATTGAGACTCCTGCGATTGAATATGCGGAGGTTCTGTTAGCAAAAGGTGGTGGAGAAACAGAAAAAGAAATGTATCGATTTCAGAAAGGAGATAATGATCTCGCTCTTCACTTTGATTTAACAGTCCCTGCTGCTCGATACACTGCTGAACATTTAGCGGATTTAACCTTGCCATTTCGACGGTATCAATTACAGAAAGTATGGCGAGCAGAAAAGCCTCAAAAAGGTCGGCAACGAGAGTTTTACCAGTGCGATATTGATATTATTGGAAGCCGATCTATCTTAGATGATGCAGAGATTCCAAGTGTTATTTATACGGTTTTTCAGAAGTTAGGATTTCAGGATTTTGTAATTCGGATGAATAATCGAAAGTTGATGAACGGTTTTTTTGCACATCTTGGGTGTGAGGATCAGTCAGTGGAGATGATGCGGTTAATAGATAAGTTAGAAAAACGAGATCATCAAGAATTAAAGCAAGAGATGCAGGATCTTGGGGTTTCGGTTGAAGCAGTGGAACACCTTTTTGATTTGGTGATGCTTCAAGGGTCTTGGACTGAGCGATTGTCATATCTAGATTCTCTTGGTATAGAAAATGGATTGTATCAAGAAGGGGTGCTGGAATTGCGTCAGGTCACAGAGGCAATGATTGCTCTTGGAGTTCCCGAAACGCACTTTGAGATTGATCTTTCGATTACTCGAGGATTGGATTATTATACTGGGACTGTGTATGAAACTCGGTTGACTCACTATCCTCACTTTGGGAGTGTCTGTTCTGGTGGACGATACGATAATTTGGTTGGCCAATACACAGAAGAATCGTTACCAGGGGTAGGTATTTCTATTGGACTGACTCGACTCTTTTCTCAATTGTTAGAAGAAAAGATAATCTCTATTGGAGCTCAGACTCCAGCACGTGTCTTGGTGGCTCGATTTAGTGATCAAGATTTACCTCAGGCCTTAGATATTGCTCGATTATTGCGTGAGAGTTCTATTGCTACGGAGGTATATGCTACCGCAGAAAAGTTTGGCAAGCAGTTGAAATATGCTCACAAAAAAGGTTTTCCCTTTGTGGTAATCGTTGGAGCTAGTGAAGCAGAGGATGGGCAAGTGATGCTAAAAGATATGCAGTCAGGGGAGCAGCAAATTTTAGATATAAAGGAATTGTTAAAGGTGATATCATAATGTTAAAATAGAATGAATATCATAGAAATTAAACCAAATTTGGTATCTTATTTACTTCATCAGACAACAGCCTTTCTAATAAGTGCGTTGGGTGTTATTAGTGTGATTTTTATATTTTTTACTGATGGTGATAGGACGGTGAATGACCTTGATTTTCTTATTTATAACTATAGTGTGATTGCATTGATATTAGGGGTATCTTTTTTAGGTATCATAGGTTTCCTATATTTATCATGGAAAAAAGAATCAGTGATTTTATCAAACAACCACTACATTTTTATAAAAGGGAATCCTTTCATTCAAAGTGAAACAAAAGTCCATCTTACTAAGGTTGTTAAGATTCACTGTAAAATATCCTTTTTTGAAAAAATATTTCTTCAAACAGGAACTATCGAAATTAAAGCTATTGGACAAGATATAAGTGAGATTCAATTGCGGCATATTCGCAATCCACAGGAGGTTTATAAACAGGTTGTCCAAGATCTACAGCGTGAAAACGTTTACAGTGATACCAATGAAACAAGTATTGCTCAGAGATCTCCTCAGTTATTAGGAGTGATATGGAATGCATTTATTCCTTTATTAACGCAAACATTTTATATTGTTCTCATTCCTCTTTTTATCGTAAATATTTTCGAATTAGAGTTTCTACTAGGTATCTATATGATAGCTATAGGAATGATACTCTTTTTAACTCAGACTATTCTAAAGGCTATTCAGCATTCTCGAAGTTCGTTTCACTTGTATTCTCACCACATCGAGTATAAGGAAGATTATTTTTCTCAAATATACAGTATTATACCTTTAAAAAATATAACAGATATTGAAAAAACTCAATCTGTTATTCAACGACTTCTTAATGTTTCATCTTTAAAATTAAATGCTCAAGGACTAGGGAATAGTATAATTCTAGATAATCTTCAAGATGTTGATGGCTTTCATGTGGCAATAGAATCTTCTTTAGGCTTAAAAAATAAAGTGTCCTTAGAGAAAAAAGGCCTAAATGTCACAGATTATAGGTCTCAAATAACTCAATCTAAAGAGATAACAACGATCGAAACACCTGAAAATGTTGATTTGAACTCAAACATACCACTATCTAATAATAATATAACAGAAAAACCTCATGTTATGCGAGGGATATTTAGTATAGTTATAGGGACTATTATATTAATACCACTATTCTATTTTGATTTTCTGATAGATATTTGGGTATCTGGATTTGGATTGTCGTTCTTTTGGTATGTTATTAGAGATTATTTTATTGGAGAAAGTCTTTTCATTGCTATAATTGTATTTGGAGTGCTGATTTGGCAAGTAATCAGATTGAAGTGGTTTCAGGTATATTCAATAACTTCTCAAGAAATCCAGCAAACAACAAACTTCCTCACTAACTATAGTGTTACCTTTCAAAAAGAGCAAATTACAGGAGTTCGTATATCCCGTAACCTATTTGATAGAGTATGGAATACCGTTTCAATTCATTTGTATTCATTAGGAAAAAAAGAATCGTTACATTTATCATATATTCCGCAGGACTCTCATATTCTCTCTCGAATTTTAAAAGATTTGCATCTCTCAGATAAAGATAAACATTCTATCGATACCTTTCATTCGTGTAAAGATATCCAATTTATAGATTTTCTGAAAGCTAACTTGCCAGTTATTATTGGATTGATTGCTTTAGAGATTATTGCGTTATTTATAGGAATCTATTTTTATTTACCAGCAGTTATTATTTGGGTTCCTATTATAATAACTAGTAGTCTTCTCATTTGGTATGGACTTGGTCATTTCGAATCAAAGCATACATTCTTAGAAAGATTCCCTAATTTTTTTTCCTTACATCAAGGATGGATTTTTCAACATATATATTATGTTAAGTATGAAAATCTTGAAGAAGTGACATCAATACAATATCCATGGTCAAGTCAAGGTTCCCTCATCTTTCAGGTTGCCAGTGGGGGGATGTTATCAGGATCCTTTTCTTTTGCTTTTATAAAGAATGGTAGGGATTTACATACCAGCTTTGATCGACAATTAATATCTAACTCAGAGTTTAAGCATAGTGCAGAATGTGCTCAATTTGAAACAGACATCACAATTCACCCAAACCTTAAAGCTGCTATATTTAACAGTATCCCTACGTATGGAAGTGTTCTTGTACTTGGTATTGGTCTCCAAATATATCTATTTGTCGCTGAGCAAGGCACAATATTAACATTATTTATTATTGGGTTATTTATATTATTGTTGATAGTGTCATTTATACTTTATGTCTATTTTTCAAATAAAGTAACTATGATTCACATACAAAAGGATCGAGTAATGGTTGAATCTGGAATACTCATTCGAACTCATATGAGTATCGTAGATACTCGAATTAATCAAATGAAACACTCTCAAAGTGTTATTCAAAAATGGAAAGGCGTTGGAACAGTACACTTGATTACCAGAAGCGGTAGTGACCTTTTAGGCTTGACATTAGCTCATATACCAGAGTATATGAATGTGTATAATATGATAAATAAGCGTATAGAGTTAGTAGAAAAAGTATAGTGAGTCTAAAACCTTTAATTGAGAACGTATAAGGTGCATTTATTTTCCGACAATTCTAACAATAGAATCTTCGCCTCCTTCTACAGCGAGATAGAGTCCTCCATCCAAGGGATGAACGACAA
>PXDG01000074.1 GCA_003565105.1 Parcubacteria group bacterium
CGGCTTGTGGACGTCCTTTACTATCGGTGAGTATCGGAGCAGTGTCATCATGTTGTGAGAGTGCTTGGATGAGATACTTCTTGAGGGTATTTGGCTTGAGCTCTATGTCTGCCAGTGCTTGATCGACTTTATCATTAAACTCCTTAAGGTCGTCATACACGGTATCTCCAATAGTTCTAAGAGCGGCAATGATACTCTCTTGGTATTCTCGCCCCTGGGATTCTTCTTGCTCTTTAGTGATAGGGTCTTTAGCCTTGCTTTCGGCCAGCTTGGCAAAGGCAGGTACGGTATACAAAGATTCAAGTCGTTCTTCGGTGACCTGATAGGTGAATTGCTGAGGTCGCTCTACGGTTACTTTGGTGTAGCCAAACTCAGTACTCTCAAAGATCTTGGAGTGCTCATTCTCGGTGAAGTCGTGGTAGAGGTTGATAATGGTCTCTTGGTGTTCTGCGGTGAGATAGTGTCGCTTGTCTCCGAGGCTTTTGCGCATTTTGTCCCAAAAGTCTACTCCGTTTACCAGCTGGACTTTGCCCTGTCGTTCGGGGGATTTTTGGTTGGAAAGTATCCAAATGTAGGTGTTGATTCCCGTGTTATAAAAGAGTTGGTTAGGAAGGGCGATGATGGCTTCGAGATAGTCGTTCTCAAGGATCCATTTGCGGATTTCTGACTCTCCTGAGCCTGCGTCTCCAGTGAAGAGTGGAGATCCATTGGTGATGAGAGAGATGCGACTGCGATTGCCGTCGGTCTTCATCTTGGAGATCATATGCTGGACAAAGAGAAGCTGTCCGTCATTGATTCGGGGTGTTCCTGCTTCAAAGCGTCCGTACTCTCCTCGCTCGGCTTCTTTGAGCACGGCGTCTTTGTCGGCTTCCCACTTGGTTCCATAGGGAGGGTTGGAGAGAATATAGTCAAACTCACTGCCGGGGAAAGCGTCTTCGGAGAGTGTACTTCGAGGTCCTTGGATGGTATCGGCATTTTCGCCTTTGATCAGGATATCTGCTTTGGCGATGGCGTAGGTCTGAGGGTTGAGCTCTTGGCCATACAGAACAATCTGAACGTCTGAGTTGATCTTTTCGTGGATGTATTTCTTGGCGTTGGTGAGCATTCCACCAGTACCACAGGCTGGATCGTAGATGAATTTGATCTTGTGTTTTTCGTGAAGTTCGGCGTCGTCTTCGATGAACATCAAGGCAGTCATCAGGTCGATGACGTCACGAGGGGTGAAGTGCTCCCCCGCTTCTTCATTGGAGGCTTCGGCAAACTTTCGAACCAACTCTTCAAAGATCAGTCCCATCTGGAAGTTCGAGACCACGGATGGATGTAGGTTGATACGAGTCTCGTTAAACTTTTTGAGCAAGAGGTACAGTTTGTTAGCCTTGGCGAGCTTGGCAATTTCTTGCTTAAATTCAAAGTGCTCAAAGATTTCTCGCACATTAGAGGTAAACGAGTCCAAATAGAGGATCATGTTTTGCTCAATATGATCGGGATCTTCAAGGAGTTTCCCAAAGTCATACTGAGAGCGATTGGCAAAACGGAGCTGGGGGTTAATCCGAGACAACTGGGCCATAATATGTCCTTCCCAGTTCTGACCATTAAATGAGTCGGTAGCTTGGCGTATATCTTCCCGATAATCTGACATCACATCATCAAAGCGTTTCAAAACAACAAAGGGCAAAATAGCTTTTTGATATTCACTTCGCTTGTACGACCCTCGGAGCAAATCTGCCATATCCCAGAGCATTGAAATTTTGTCTTGAAAAGTATTCCCCATAGTTATTTCTTATACTTACTCAACATTATACCCTAAAATAGGGCTCATTCCCAACAAATACGAGTAATAAACGAATATATTCAAACATCTCACCCAAACACCCGATACAACAATCTCAATCCCCACTGTGTTTGGGACGTTAACTTTCGTGCCATAATGGTACGAATTAAAGCCTTATTAATCCGTGTTGATGTAGGATAAGGGTAGGTTTTACTAAAGATATCATCAATCTTGAGTCCCGTATGCATCGCCAAAATCAGCTCTTGAACCAGCTCTCCAGCCTTATCTCCGACCATAGTTCCCCCGAGGATTTTGTGATGAGCAATATACAGTCGCAAGAATCCCTGACTTTCTTCGAGTAATTGTCGATCTTCATGATGAATATCAATTTCTTCCACTTGGTAAGATATTCCTGTATCTTTTAGCCCTTCCTCGGACTGCCCAAAGGTAGCAATTTCTGGACTGGTATAGGTCACCCAAGAAAAAGTATCGTACGAGACTGACTTCTTGAATGGTGAGAAGAGATTTTTCAACAGCACTTGTGCCTGGAGTTCTGCGGTGTGAGTAAATTGAGGACCTCCTACAGCATCACCAATCACGTATATATGAGGATTTGTTGTTTGTAAGGTTGGCTTGACCATATAATTTCCTCGTTCGGTAAGACCAATTCCCGCTAGATCACAGCCTTCAATAGTTCGGAGCTCCCGTCCGATTGAGACCAGAATTGCATCAAATTCGAGTGTTTCAGATTTTCCATCCTCAGACTCTACTTTGAGATGAGATTCAGATAGTACTCCTACTGGATTCGTGGCTAATCGAATATCTAGACCTTCACTCACCAATTGATCATAGAGAATTCCTGAAGCGGCTTCTGTCTCTCGCGGGATAAGCCGATCTCCTCGTTGAAGTATGGTTACCTGAGCACCTAATCGAGAAAATGCTTGTCCAAGCTCTACTCCGATGGGGCCACCTCCTATCACAATGAGTTTCTTAGGAAAATGAGGAGCATCAAAAATAGTCAGATTATCATGGTATTGTAGACCATATTTGAGTTTCTCTATCCCAGGAATATCTAATTTTCGCGGATAAGACCCTGTAGCTAAGATGATGTTTTTTGCTTGAAAATCTTCTTCCCCAACTGAAACAGATTGACGCCCAGTCAGTCTTGCCTCTCCTAAGACGACATCGAGCCCTTGATTACGAAAGTAGTCAGCGTTTTCGTGCTCTCGGATTTCATCTTTTTTCCGTGTAATATAGTCTTTCACTTCAGCCCAATCAATTTCTCCTCCAAGATTCATTCCAAAGCGTTGGGATTGAGTCCCAGCATAGACTTGTTGAGCGATATGAATCAGTGCTTTAGAAGGAACACATCCAAAATTAAGACAATCTCCTCCAATATCCTGATCTGTTTTCTCGATCAAAAGAGTCTGAAGACCAATGTTTGCCATAAATACTGCCACGTTGAGCCCACCACTTCCCGCTCCTATGACGATACTATCATATTTTTTCATACTGATTGTTTTTTATACCGATTATATATCACTCCAATACTGGCTAACCCTGTATACATTACCCCTCCAATCACCATATCTCGAACACTTCCTGAAAGAAATGCTCCTCCCAAAAAGGAAAGCGTTAACGTACCTGGAATCATTCCTAGCATTGTCGCGGCAACATACTCTCGAAAAGGAACTTTGGTAATTCCCAAACCAAAATTCAATATATTAAAAGGAAATAATGGAACCAAGCGAAACAATAGTACTGTTAGGAATCCATTGGTTTCCATCGCTTGAGCGTAATGTTCTAAGCGAGGAATACGTCGTTCTACGATATGAACTACTGATTCTTGGAGTAAAAATCGTGAGACTAAAAAGGCTAAACTCGCTCCAATAGTTGCTCCAATCAATATATATATACTCCCAAAAAATGCTCCAAAGAGTGCTCCTGCAGCTAAAGATAACGGAGTAGCTGGGAAGAACGCTATGGTCGCAATAATGTACAACAAGATAAATACCACGGGAGCCCACCGTGGAGACTCTTCTATCATCTCAGTAATTCTCTCTACATCCAGTATACCTAATTGATACAACCATCCGATACAAATCACCAACAAGATGAGCATAATGATTTTTAGCTTCTTCATACGGAATCTGGTTATTGCGCTTAATGAAACACTTCATTGAAGATACTGTTTTTTTATAGCTACTACTAGTATAGCATACCTACCTTCACAAAATCTGCAATCAACCGTATAATAGAAGTATCAAACGTACTATTCGCATCATCTATGTTGTTCCCTCAAACTTTCGACTACATCTCTTTGACACCCACTATATAGGGAGTGTAATTATCACTCCCCTCTTTCTGATACATTGCTTTTACTAAAACCACTATTCTATGAACCATCACAAAAGTCCACGACCAGGACAATATTACTTCCATTATAAACATTTCACTCAAAAGAATAATACCGATCCTCTGTATCACTCATACTATATAATTGGGATTGCGGGAGACGCACATAATGATAATTATGACTCTCGTACGGTTATTTATGAACCAGTTGCCCCAACAGAGCATATTCAGACCTATGAACTCACGTGCTACTCCCGACCTTTAGAAGAATTTATGGAGAAAGTCATCCTCGATGATGGCACTACGCACTCTCGGTTCATCCAGATCACAGACGAACAAACCATCCAACACCTCGAACAAGCTCGTCAACATCACACTTAATATACACTATTCCTATGTCTATTCCTCACAATTCTGAAAATCCCGAACTCGATCGCAAACGCCATTCCCTGGCCCACCTAATGGCTGCAGCTGTATGGAGAATGTTCCCTGAAGCTCAATTTGGCGTTGGTCCCGTGATTGAGACAGGCTGCTTTTATGATTTTGTCTTACCCAGAACTCTTATTCCCGAAGATCTCGAGTTGATAGAGAATGATATGCGTGCGCTCATGAAGCAAAATCTAGTCTTCAAAACTCAAGAAATCGACCTCCAAGATGCTATCACTCTCTTTACCAAACTCAACCAGCCACTGAAAGTCGAGCTCCTGCAAGATCTGGCTACTCGTGGAACAACCTCAATGAGTGAAGAAGAACGTGGTGACTTTAGTGAAGATCTCAAAATCACTGTCTATCGCCTTGAGAATGAAGATACAGGAGAAGATTTGTTTGTGGATCTCTGTAAAGGACCGCATGTCGAACACG
>PXDG01000112.1 GCA_003565105.1 Parcubacteria group bacterium
AAATCTCCCATTTTGGCGGTATCAACCAGTGCATTCAGTTCCCTTATTGTTAATAGCTGAAATGGGATTTGGATTAGTGATTGGAGGTGGTGTTCGACTCATTATTCGGTATATAAAACAGTATGAATCACAAAGTAAATCATCAAATAGGTAATCTAGGTGAGCGGTTGGCAGTAAAATATCTTCGTGGAAAAGAGTTTGAAATTTTGGATGTAAATGTGCATTTAGGAAAGTATGCTGAGTTGGATATTGTTGCTCAAAAAAACGAGGTCATTCATTTTGTTGAAGTAAAGACGGGCACTTCTTCAGGGAGGAATTCTCAGAATGTAATATTCCCTATTTACAATATTACTCCACGGAAGGTTCGACATCTTTCAATGGGTGCTGAAATGTATATTCGTAATAATAATTTGGAAGAATATGATAGAACGATTGATGCTATCGGAGTGGTTATTAATCGAGAATTAAAGAAGTCGTGGATCAAAATGTTTCCGAATATTTTAGAAGGCATTTAGATATATAGACTTGGTAATGCGTTTCAAAACAATGAATCAGCAGGTGTGGATAATAAGAAAAGAAATACTTATTGTCAGGAGTGAGAATATTTGATATACTAATCAAGTATTACTGCTAGAGTGGCGGAATTGGTAGACGCGCCGGACTTAAAATCCGTTGGTAATAATATACCGTGAGGGTTCAAGTCCCTCCTCTAGCACAAAGTATTAAAAACTACTATATTAGAAGAGTAGAGAGTACAGTCCAGTGGACTGTACGAGAGGGACTTGAAGCTCGGAGCTCGTATGAGTTTGTGCGAAGCACAAGGCGAATACGCGAGAGCCGGCCTGGAAGAATTTCTCGTTAGAGAAATTACTGAAGGAAGTCCCTCCTCTAGCACAAAATTTAAAGTAAATTTTCTGAGATCACTCGGGTTGAGTTCATCTTCTACGAGGAAATATACCGCAATTTAAAAATTTCCTTATCAGAGTCTGGTATGATTTTCTTCCTATTCTTACAATTAAGTATTTATATCAATGAAACTCAAAGAAGGTGTTATACATACAATTCCTGAAGACCTTAAAATCGTCTTAGAATCTTCTTCTGAGCTTGGTGAGCGTTGGAATGCGCTGACTCCTCTTGCCCGAAATGAATGGATTTGTTGGGTAACTATTGTAAAGCAACAAAAAACACGAGATGAACATCTTCATCGATTACAAATAGAATTACTTGAAGGAAAAAAACGTCCTTGTTGTTGGCCAGGGTGTCCTCACCGTAACCCAAATGCTGCTAAATGGTTTGAAAAAAAGAAGAAGAAATAACACTATGCTTAAGAGAAAAGATACTGATAACCACCCTGTTTATACGATGCCATTTAGCAAAATATATCAGTGTTACATTGATAAAGCAGAAAAAAAGGTCGTACGAAAGATGAGGTGGATCAAATTATTGTGTGGATGACAGGGTATACTCTTCAGAATATTCATAATACAATCGAAAACGGTATCACGGTTGAATTGTTTTTTGGTGAAGCATCGTCACTGAATCCTCTTCGAAAAAAGATTACAGGCGTCGTCTGTGGTGTTCGAGTAGAAAAGGTAAAAGAACCACTGATGCAAGAAATTCGTTATTTAGATAAACTTATTGATGAATTAGCTCAAGGTAGATCAATGGATAAGATTTTACGAAAAGAATAGAGATGAAAATCTTTGTCTGAGGATAACTCTTGTTGCATCTGTGGATAACCTGTGTGTAACCTTGGGATAAATTACTAAGGTTACTACAGGAGCCAAATTAATACTGTGGATAACTAGTGGATAAGTCCGTGGATAGATAGTTTTGGTACAATATAGATAGGAATCTCTTAATAGAATAATCTCTTGACGACTATGTCCTCTCCAATGATGATCCAATATCAATCGATAAAAAAAGACCACCCTAACGATATTCTCTTTTTTCGGTTAGGAGATTTTTATGAAATGTTTGGAGATGATGCTCTGGAGGCAGCGCGTGTTTTAGAAGTTGTGTTAACTCGACGGAAAAATAAAGCTGACGGAGAAGTTCCAATGTGTGGCGTTCCTTTTCATTCGGCGGAGGGCTATATTGCAAAACTTGTTCGAACTGGACGCTCGGTAGCTATATGTGAACAGGTAGAATCAAGTGATACCTCTACAAAGTTGGTGCGTCGAGAAGTGGTGCGTGTGGTAACTCCAGGGACTATTTTGTTGGATGGTGCTGTGGAGACGAGTCAAGCCAATTATGTGGCGGCTATTGCTGAGCATCGTCAAGGAGCCTCCTTAGCCTTAGCGGATATTTCGACGGGTGATTTTGTTGCTGGTACCTTTGAATTGTCTGAAGTGCGAGATCTTTTGGATCGATATGCGGTACGAGAGATTGTTTTACCAGAAGGCTCTGGTGATAAGTGGCGTAGTTGGTACTCAAAGATTAAGTGGGTCTCTGAATCTAAATGGTCATTTGATGGTAATCGAGCCTGGGAGCTATTAACAGAACACTTTGAAGTACAAACCTTGGCTGGGTTTGGTTTTGATCGTGATGATCCTGCTATTGGAACTGCTGGAGCAGTGATAACCTACTTGAAATACACACAACAGGCAGATTTAGAGCACATTGATCGATTGCGCAGATTTTATTCGGAAGCAACGCTTACCTTAGATTCGGCGACTATTCAAAACTTAGAGCTTTTTTATCCGAGTCATCCATCCCCTCGAGCTAAGTCTCTTTTTGAGGTTATGAATAAGACCGTTAATCCAATGGGTGCAAGAATGTTACGCAGAGCTCTCTTGGAACCATTGGGCGATATCAAAGCTATCCAGCAGCGTCAAAATGATGTTTCTCGTTTGGTGAATGACTCTTCACAGCGAGAATCCTTACGTGAGATATTGGGAAGTTTATCTGATTTGGAACGAATGACCGCTCGAGTAGCAACCTCCCTAGCTGGTCCTCGTGACTTAGGTTCGATTAGAGATGTCCTACTGAGATTAGAAGAATGTATTGCCTTTGTCCCTCAGTATCGTCAACAATCTTTTCAATCTTGTGTAACGAGATTAGCTCCATTAAAGCACCAATTAGTGAATACTTTGTCAGATACCCTCCCTGTGATATCTCGGGAAGGAGGCTTTGTGAGAAAGGGATTTCGTGATGATATTGATCAGTTGTTAGCCTTGTCAAAAGGCGGGAAAGATTGGTTGATTACTCACCAAGAGGAGGAACGAACCAAAACAGGTATTCCGAGTCTCAAAGTGAGTTATAATAAAGTGTTTGGGTATTATATTGAAGTAACAAAGACTCATACCTCCAAGGTTCCTCAACGATATATCAAAAAACAGACGATGGCTAATGCCGATCGCTACATTACTGAAGAACTAAAAGAATTTGAAGAACATATTTTAGTAGCGGAACAAGAACTTCTCGTGAAAGAACAGGAGATCTTTGAAGATCTTATCCGCTCAATTTTGACTGAAGTTTCTGGATTACAACAAGTGTCAAGAGAGTTAGCTTACTTAGATCTTATACAATCCCTAGCAAGCTTAGCAACTGAACAGGGATATGTCTGTCCACAGATAGAAGAAAATGCGATCCTTGAGATTGTTGGAGGTCGTCATCCTGTGGTTGAAGTGGTTTCGGAAGGCGCCTTTGTTCCGAATGATACAGATTTCTCACAAGGTTCTCCGCACTGTATTTTACTTACGGGGCCCAATATGGGGGGGAAGTCCACATATATTCGTCAAGTGGCTTTGATTACCTTATTAGCTCATATAGGGGCCTACGTACCCGCTACATCTGCGCGTGTCGGTCTTGTCGACCGTATCTTTACTCGAGTAGGTGCGTCGGATAATTTATCTGAAGGTCAAAGCACTTTTATGGTAGAGATGGTTGAGGTGGCCAATATTTTGCATAACGCTACCGAGAAGAGTTTAGTTATTTTAGATGAAGTTGGACGAGGTACATCCACGTATGATGGGATGAGTATAGCGCGTGCTCTAACAGAGCATTTAGCCACGATTGTTGGGTGTCGAACCTTATTTGCAACCCATTATCACGAGTTGTTGCGATTGGAGCAAGAAGTCCCTGGTGTCACCAATTACCGTATTACCGTTAACCGTACAGAGAATGGGATTACCTTCTTGCATAGAGTAGAGGCTGGTGGAGCCGATGAAAGCTATGGGATAGATATTGCTCGCTTAGCGGGATTCCCCTCAGATGTTCTTGCCCGAGCACGAATGATTTTAGATGGCTTTGAAGAGACGAAGAAGAAACAATTAGGGTTTATGTTTGCTTCTCCATCAACACCTTCTCCGCACAGGCTAGACGTACCCAAGCCCAAGCCTTCAGCTGCAGATATACTGCTCCAAGACCTCAAAGAAGATCTGCAAGATATTGATATCAATACGACGACCCCCATTGAATCGTTACACATATTAGAAAAGCTGGTGACAAAGATCAAGAATAACTCAAATGGTGCATAGATCGAGATGAGATTAAGATTCGATATAAGATCTTCTTCCCTTCAGACAAATTGAGGTATTTAGGGTATAATAGAATTACGTTACAGAATTAAGATCTCATATGATTTATCAACTCCCTCAAGATGTGATTAACCAAATAGCTGCAGGTGAAGTGGTAGAACGCCCCGCCTCAGTGGTCAAAGAATTAGTCGAAAACGCTCTTGATGCGGGAGCTACTGAGATTGGTATTGAAATTCTTGATGGTGGGCGAGAAGAAATTAAAATTATTGATAATGGTTCGGGGATCGAAGTTTCAGATTTGCCGAAAGTGTTTTGGCCTCACGCGACGAGTAAGATTCAAAATATTGAAGATCTGCACCGACTCTATACCATGGGGTTTCGTGGAGAAGCGTTAGCCAGTATCGCTTCAGTAGCTGAAGTCACCATTGAGACTAAAGTCAAAGGAGAGGCTACAGGGTATCGATATCAAGTTTCAGGAGGAGTAGCTGGAGAGATTGAGCCAATTG
>PXDG01000143.1 GCA_003565105.1 Parcubacteria group bacterium
ATGGCGGCGGCGCTTGGTTTGATTGCGTCAACGGCGTTTATGCTCATTCAAAACACCCCGTGGACATTCGAGTTCACCGTCGTGACGGCCTTGACGTTTGTGCTTCTAATGACGAAAAAGGTTCCTGCTCCGCTCATTGTGCTGACCGTGTTAATCATGGGATTCTTGTTATAAGCGGGATCCTAAGTTAGGTGACGTGGCGCCGTAATGATGGCCAACAGCAATCGATTGCCGCTCTCGCTGTTAAACCAATTAAAGGAGAGATGAATGATGACACGAATGATTAAGCGCACCATTGTGTTGCTCATGGTCGCGCTTCTTGTGGCATGTGCCGAGCCGACCGATACGACCGAGACGCAAACCGATGGCGAGCTTTCGGTGACGTTGCTCGATGTGCGCATCGGTGAGGAGACGTTGTTTGGTGAACTGCCGGAGGGTGAAATATGGCTTCTTGTGGATGTCGCCATTGAGAACGTCGGAAGTGTGTCACGGACGATCAACGCGCTACTGATGTTTCGCCTCGAGGACGATGAAAACGTGTATGACCTCGATATTTTCGCCGACGGCGCCGGTGCGCTCGATGGAACGTTGAACGCCGGTGCGCGTAAGGAAGGCACCTTGACCTTTGCGGTGCAAGCCGCGGGGGAGGGGTATCAGCTTATCTTCACGCCTAGGGTCAACCAACCGGGGCGGTTGACGTTTGATCTTGATTCCTACATGCCTTAGTGTTAATCTGCGCGTCAAGTTTGTGGCGGTACATTAAGCATGCATGACATTCTCACACCATGTGTCTTTATTGCATTTCACGCAATCATTGTATTATAATGAGAAAACGAAAATGTATCCATCTAAGGGGCGAAACGCGATGAAAAAATGGTTGATGTTGGTCATAATCGGTCTCATAGGACTTGTGTTTGTGGGGTGTCAACGCGACGCAAACGCGATTGTTTCTGTGGCTCAACTCGATGCCAAACACGTGCCCCAGTTTACACCCTTTGACGCATTGGATTTACCCGATGAAGTCACCGTTACACTCGCAAACGGTGACACCCACGAGGTTCGCATTGCATGGGATCGTTCGCGCGGCCGCTACGCATCAGATCGCGTCGATACTTATGCCTTGACAGGAGAACTCATCATCACAGGCCAGGTAACCAACCCCGATGAAAAAACCGTGGTGATGCACATCCATGTCGAGGCCGAGGACATGATATCCACCCTCATCGCCCACGGAGGGTTTACAAAACTTCTTAACGCCATCGATGCGGCAAATTTGACCGATTTAATTGCATCAGAAGAACCGTTGACGTTGTTTGCGCCGACAGACGAGGCATTCGATGCGCTGTTGAGCGCCATCAACATGACCGAGGCGGCGTTGCATGACGCCCCGTGGCTTGAGGAAGTGCTCTTGTTTCATCTTTTGGATCGACGACACAGCTTAAGCAGCCTCATCGGCTTTACCCCCATGATGTTGGACACGAAGCAAGGCGAACCGATTCGTTTTGACCTTGCCAACGAGCGTTTGCGCCTCAACTTGAACGTCATGAGCACCGGCCAGGAGTGGATGGCCAGCAACGGCGTGATTCACGAAGTGGATGGGTTGTTGCTTCCGGTGAGTGTGATTGCTGAGATTGGTGGCGATGTCATCGCCGACCAACTCTTCGATGTGCTGCTCGAGCTCATTGCATCCGGTGACATCCCCCTTGATCTTCTCGCGCTTTTGATGGGCGGCGGACTCGATGCCGGCCTAACGGTTTTCTTGCCTGAAGAAGCGGTGTTGCTAGAACTTGCAGAGACGCTTGATATCACCCTTGAGACACTCTTTGACTCACCGGTGTTTATCGATGTGTTGCTCTATCACATCACCCTTGAAACATACCTTATCAGCGACCTTTTCTCTGACGCCCCCCTGGCGTTGCCATCCTTACAAGGTGAAGCGATCGAGATTACCCGTGAAGACGATGAACTCTTCATCAATACCGCCCGCATCATTTCCAGCGAGTCGCTCTTTGACTTCGGCGTAGTCCACATTATCGACGACCTCCTCATACCCCCGTCGCTGATTGACCAATGGCCTGATGTGGTGACGGAAGATTAATCTGCTATATTCAACGAATGAATAATGATTTTCAATAAAAAAAGCGGCTTGCGCATCGGCGCAAGCCGCTTTGTATGTTCAAAGACATCAATCGACGCGAAGCGCCACAACGGGGTCTTTGCGTGCAGCAATCCGCGATGGAATCAAGCCGGCAATCGTCGTCAGCATCACGCTGATGGCGACTAATCCGAACACCGCTGCCAGAGGAATGACGGCCAAGCGGTTCAAGTCATCCACCAGGTTAGCAATGATGGCGTTGATTGGGAACGTTAAGAGGTAAGCCACACCAACGCCACTCACCCCCGCAAAGAATCCAATGATCGCGGTTTCGGCATTGAAGACGCGAGAGATGTCGCGTTTGCGTGCTCCGAGGGAACGCAAGACGCCGATTTCTTTCGTGCGTTCTAGCACGGAGACATAGGTGATGATGCCAATCATCACCGAAGACACCACAAGCGATATCGATGAAAAGGCGATTAATACGTAGGCCACGCCCGTGATGATATCGCTGGTCAGCTCGGTGACGATTGCGGCCAAATCCGTGTAAAGGATGCGATCCTCATCGTCTTTGCCTTCGTTAAACGCATCCAGGTAATCGGTGATGGCTTGTTTAGCAGCATAATCTGCGGGATAGATAAGAATTTGACGTGGTGTCGGGTCCACGCCCCAGCGCTGAAGCTGTATTCTCCGAAGTGATTCATCCATCGCTGTGCCGCTAATGACATCTGAAGAAGAGGCCTTTTGAGCCTGGCCAATTTGGCTGTTTTGCGCATCGTCAAGCAACAGCGGTGTCAAATCTGGATGAAACTTAAGTCCTGTGGTTAAAAAGTCGCTGATTGCCGACTCGCTGACGCGGGCGATCCCGACAATTGTCAGGGGGATGTTGTCGGGTTGATTCATCAACACATCGGCGTCGGTTATCGGGGTGAAAAGCCCGGTGGTCTCGTTGTACGTAAAGCGGTCGTCGAGGGTGATTAACTGAAAAGTCTTACCCAAAAACGCATCAAAGCCATAGGCTTCAATTTCGGCGCTTAAGCCAAACGCTTGGACGATGCTTGCTTCAAGGCGGTTGTACTCATCGATAATCAGGATTAACTCATTGACGTTCTCGGGTTGACGTCCACTTAAGATGTCGTAGTTGTCGCCGAAAAACGCATCGTCCATCAGCGTCGGTCCAAAGTTCACACGGCCCGTGTTTAAACGAGCGGCTAAGCCACTTGGCAATGTGTGATAGACATGTTTGTCGACGCTGTAGCGCATCGTCATCTCATGGTACGTTTCAGGATCCAACCCCTCTAAGTATGTTAAAAATTCAGGCGACAAGTCGTTGATGTGTTCGGCTTCGAAGGGCGGGAGTTCATAAGGGTAAATTTCATCCACGTCCGGGAATCGCTCAAACACTTCACCGGCCACACGCCGTGGTGGACCGCCACCTTGTTGGCGGATGATGTCGACGTTAAACGCCACCCGATCCACTTGCAGAGGAAACGCCGCCAGCGTGCTTTGTTCAAGACGGTCAATCTCTCGGTTAAGCCCGTTTGACAAGCTTAACACAAGCGCCACGCCGATGATGCCGATGCTTCCTGCAAAGGCGGTAATCGCTGTGCGAAATTTCTTCGTACGCAAGTTTGAAAAAGACAGTTTTAACGCCTGAGCAAACGCCATTGCCGTGCCTTTGAACGATAACCTGCCCTGGTTGCCGTTGTTGGTTTCGTAGGGGTCTGTGTCGCTGGTGATTTTACCATCTTGGAGGCCGATGACACGCGAGGCATATTTTTTTGCCATCGTGGCATCGTGTGTCACCATAATGACCAGCTTATCCTCAGCGATTTCTTGAATCAGCTTCAGTATTTGATGGCTGGTTTCACTGTCTATCGCCCCCGTCGGCTCATCTGCCAAGATGATGTCGGGGTCATTCGCAAGCGCTCGCGCAATGGCGACCCGCTGCATTTGCCCTCCCGATAGTTGGTTGGGTTTTTTATGGATATGATCAGACAGACCCACGCGCTCAAGCAAACGGAGTGCCCGCTCGCGTCGCTCGCTTAACGACATCCCACTTAACGTTAGCCCAATTTCCACATTGGCAAGCACCGACACATGGCTGATTAAGTTGTAGTTTTGAAACACAAAACCAATCGCATGGTTCCGATAGCTATCCCAGTCTTTATCCTTGAAATCGCGCGTCGATTTGCCATCGATGCGGAGGTCTCCGGAGTCGTAGCGGTCCAACCCGCCAATCATGTTGAGCAAGGTGGTTTTTCCCGACCCGCTCGGCCCCAAAATCGCAACAAACTCATGGCGTCTAAAGTTGACGCTTACACCGTCTAGTGCCGTTTGACGAAAGGTTCCAATCGCGTATTTTTTTACGACATCATGAAGTTCAAGCATCTGCCTCACCTCTTCTTGATACGACCATTATACGTGAGACGCCACTGCAACACCACAAAAATACGCTACAACACACCAGGCGCATTCGTACGAAGTAAACGCCGACCATCGCTTTCGCTAATTGGGCTCGTCGTAGCATGTTTTCTTGGCTTTATAAGTAGCTTTCTTCTGTTTAGTATTTCATTGGGTTAATTACCGTGAAAAATCGTGTCAGTGCATGCAGGCCTTAGCTTGACCTTCGTGCATCGAGGTGATAAAGACGCACGTTTTTTCTTTGCGAACATAGTTCTAGGAATGTTTATGTCGGCGTGGTATACTAAGAACGAAAACGTTTTCGTCTGCGTTTACATGAGGAGGACCTTATGATTAAAAAACTGTTTA
>PXDG01000186.1 GCA_003565105.1 Parcubacteria group bacterium
CGTCCGTAGTGGCCGCTCTCCTCAGCTAGACTTTTATATCGACGAGCAAGCCATTGAAGGATTTAAGATGGACACTCTCCTTGATGAAATTAGTGAGGGACTTAAGTCTACAGAAGAGTGATTTCACCAAGGATCTCTTCCCCGTACGTAGCGGCGACCACTGTGTCACCACACCCCTCTCCAAAATACAATGGCGACACGGAGGTCGCCGTTACGGATATATCTATCCAACTGCGGGAAGGATACACCTTTCCCTACGATACTTCTCCTAGTTGTTTTATTCGATAATCATATAAAACTATTCCCGTGGCTACAGAAACATTCAGAGATCGAGTCGTTCCATATTGTTCAATCTCAAGAGTCGAATCACAGAGTTGCACTATTTCTTTGGGGAGTCCCTGGCCTTCGTGTCCCACGGCGATAAGAGTTTTTTTGGTTTGAGGCCATTGATAGGAGTGGAGTTCAATAGAATCTTTGGTTTGTTCTAAGCCGATCATCAGGTCAAACTCGTCTTTGAGAGACTTGAGGTCTTCTACAAAACGAATGTGTCGAAAGGGCAAGAAATATTCTGCTCCTACACTGGTGCGTCTATCAAATTTTTTACGACCATAAATCAATATTTCTTCTACGCCAAAAGTATTTGCTGAGCGGATAATGTTGCCGATATTGTTGTCTCTCTCAATATTGACTAGAAGGAGCGATACTGGTATTTTCTGCGGATTGATTGTTGATAAAACATCCTCTTTTTTGACCCAAGCCAGTTGATCGATGACATTCCGTTTAGCATTTGGATCAAAGGGAATTGTTTGATTGGAATCTGGATTGAAGGTGAATTGATTCTTTTTTGGCATATACAATGAAGTTATTCTTTACCTATCCACTTCTTTTGAAGTGCTTGTTGGAGATCTATATCAAGGAGATCTGCTAGTAGCATAGACATTCCCATAATATCTGCAAGTTCACAGGCAATATTTTGTTTGGAAGTATCTGGATCAAGAAACTTTTCTGGTCGACTTTTTTTGTCATATATAAGCTTTGCTTGGGCTAATTCTCCCATTTCTTCCATAAGTTTCACCAGAGCAAAATCTTCATCAATGACAATATTATACTTTTCTCCGTAATTATAAGCGTTTTGAACGACGGCTTGGGTGAGTTTGGTAAATTCCATAGAAGGTTACTCAATGATATGACACTAGTATAGCATAGTTCGTTAGGTGAAATCTCATATTTTTTCTGTATAGGATGAGTTTTCTTTCAGATATATAAAAACTCGAGGATATGATATGGTGTTCCTCGAGTTTTTGTATATTTATTGATCAAATCTCCTCAAGGATGTAAACCACTCTTGATTTGGATCAGAATCTGGTTCTCCTGTTAAAGCTACACGATCAGGCCCACGTCGTAACAAGAGAAATCGAGTTGGATCGTTTGGAAGTTCTATAAACGATCCAGAGCTTCTGTATGGAATCAGTTGGGTGGCTATTTCACCACATTCCATATAGCCATCATAATCATCATTCATCGAAGTTGATTGCCATTGAAAAAAGCCAGCTTTCCAAGGGAGTCTATCCCCGTAGATCCCTTGCCATGCATCGTTATCATATTCAGCAAATGAACATTTTTCTGGAGGAATGTTAGTCAGAATCTGGCTCTGTACCGCTTCTGTTAAGTTGTGATTTGGATTAGCTTTTTTATATATAGTTATTGAATCACTAAATCCTGCATCATAGTTTGTATTTGTAGCGTGAAGATAAATTGTATTGTCAATTTCTGTGACTGTAAGGTGTCCGTATCCTCCGTTTATAGGTAAAATTTGCTGGTAAGAGAAAGATATATTGAGTTTTGTTGATGTATATGTTATTGGTGTATTTACTACCTCTTCAGTATTGAAGTTATTGCGATGGTTTCCTATATTCGTAGATTCGTTTGGTACTGGAGGGCTGGTGGATTCACTTGAATGAGTGAATCCTCTATATCCAGCATAGACAACAGGAATGGAAAGACTAATGAGACCTAGGATTATGACTGATTTTTTCACTTTGATAGAATATAAATGAATAATACTCATTATATCACTCGGATATAGGTTTTACTATAACAAGAGTATGATTGAAATATCAATCCCCTGTTTCCAAAACCAATGCTTTATGCTATTATAAATGACATACTGGCTCCGTGGCCGAGAAGTTAGGCAAGGGTCTGCAAAACCCTCTACAGCAGTGCGAGTCTGCTCGGAGCCTCCAGTTTGAACAGATATAGATAGCAAAGAATACGAATTATGGCACATCCCGTACTTGAAGGGCTTAATCCAATGCAACTCGAAGCTGCTGAGACAATCAATGGCCCAGTGTTGATATTAGCAGGAGCTGGTTCGGGAAAGACCTCGACCTTGACCAAGCGGATTGCCTATATGATTGCTACAGGCATTCAGCCTTATAATATTTTGGCGGTAACGTTTACCAATAAAGCTGCCAAGGAGATGAAAGAGCGTATTGAGAAGCTCTTAGTTTCGCAAGGTGGATCCACTCAAATGCCGATGGTTGGCACCTTTCACTCCGTTTGTTTGCAGATTTTGTTTCGTGAAGCAGAAGTATTAGGATATCAAAAGAATTTTTTAATTTACGACACCTCAGATTCACAAAGCTTAGTCAAAGATATATTGAAACAAAAAGGTGTATCTAAGGACGAAATCAAACCCCAATCTGTCCAATATATGATCTCCAAAGCAAAAAATGAGCTTACCTCAGCTTCGGAGTTTGCCCAACTCACACCTTCCTCTCCCCTTGAAGAAATAACCATCGAAGTCTACAAGCTGTATCAAAAACGTCTGCGTCAAAATAACGCGATGGACTTTGATGATATTATTATGAATACGGTGAAACTATTTCAGAATAACCCTGAGGTGCTCGAAAAATATCAGACTCGCTTTCAGTACGTGATGATCGATGAGTATCAGGATACCAATCACGCGCAATATTTATTGACCCAGCTCTTAGCTGCTAAACATCGAAATATTTGTGTTGTGGGAGATGACTATCAGGCCATCTATTCGTGGCGAGGAGCAAATTTTAAAAATATTCTGAATTTTGAAAAAGATTATCCAGAAGCCAAGGTTGTACTTTTAGAACAAAATTATCGTTCTACACAGGTGATTCTTGATGCGGCTAATCAAGTTATCTCCAAAAATACTGAGCGGACAGATAAAAATCTCTGGACCGATCAAGAAGATGGAGAATTGATAGAGCTTGTTGAAGCAGGAAATGAATATCAAGAAAGCTTGTATATTGTACGAAAAATTTATGAGCTCAAACAACAAGGACGATCACTTTCTGAATTTGCGTGTCTGTATCGAACCAATGCCCAATCTCGATCTCTTGAAGCCGCTTTCGTCCAATACAATATGCCCTATCAAATTGTAGGAGGACATAAATTTTATGATCGAATGGAGGTGAAAGATTTACTCGCCTATTTACGCTTTTTGTATAATCCTAATGATGAGGCTTCCTTTCAACGTGTTATTAATCAACCAAAACGATCAGTCGGTAAAACCAGTGTCGAAAAAATTCTCAAAGCCTATCACGACTCTGATGACGGTACAGAACCTGTCTCATTAGCCCAAATTTTAGTCTCTCCAGCTGACTTTGGGATTAAGTTAACTGGTAAGACCAAGGCAGGTGTAGAACAATTCTTGGGGCAGATGGCCAATCTTCACGATAAGATGATGCAACCAGGATATTCTCTTTCTCAGCTGTTAGCTGATTTGATTCGGGAAATTCAATATACCAAAGTTTTTGATCAAGACGAAGATGCCGAATCCAGACTCGAAAACATCGAAGAGCTCTTTACCGTAACGCAAAAGTTTGATAGCCAAGAGACAATGCAAGGTCTATATGATTTCCTACAAGAAACATCTCTTCTTGCCGATACCGATAGTATGAAAAATCAAGATGCCGTGACCTTGATGACCTATCACAGTGCCAAGGGACTCGAGTATCCAGTCGTCTTTATGGTCGGAATGGAAGAAGGAATTTTACCTCACTTTCGGGCACTTACTTCACCAAAAGAGTTAGAAGAAGAACGCCGTCTATGTTACGTTGGAATTACCCGAGCTAAGGAAAAACTATTCTTTACCTGTACTCAGCTCCGTCGGTTATTTGGCCAAATGCAAGCCAATCCAAGCTCACGATTCCTGCAAGAAGTACCTACTCACTTGGTAGAATCAATCTCTCTTGAATATGATACCGATGACTCCTGGTAAGGTTTCTCATGTTGTTTACATTTGACAAATATAACTTTTTTTAGTAAAGTAATGGCGTAAATGATCCCAATTTGGGGAGGAGATTGAAATGGTAAATACGATTATCAAAAAAACGCACAATCAAAGTATATTTAAAGAGGGGGTAATTAAATCACTTTCTCTTAATTTGCAAATGTCAGAAGCTCGAAAGCTATTTGATGAAAATGATTTATGGAAGTCATTTAAAAATAAATATGATAAACGGTTGAATTCTAATGAAACATCTCAACCAGACTTCCTATTACAGCAGAGAGAATCTCTAAGCTCAAAAAAAACGCAAAATATGCAATTTGATTGCGTATGTGGCTGTTGTATAGAAGATCCGATGTCTCGAGTCAAAGAACCTCGAAACCTCTCTTTTGTAAGGAAAATAGCTCCTTCAGAAAACTTTCTATTTTCTCTCCAAGGGGTGCCATTGTTTCCTGAAGAGGGGTTAACATTCACGAGATATCAATGGATGAGAAAAGAAGGAGAAGAATACCTGAACATTGTATTTCATCATGGTCATGAGGGTACGAAACACCCCCATTCTACTGAAATGCAAG
>PXDG01000170.1 GCA_003565105.1 Parcubacteria group bacterium
ACTGCTGACAAATCAATTGCCGTGTTTCCTGAACCTGTATGGTAAGTTTGGGTTAACCATAATTCATTTGTACCGAACGGACTTCTTAACTTGCCCATTTCAATTAACTATTAAATTAAAATAGTTCCTAATAATGCAAGTATGATAGCACCGAGAATCAACCTTATCGCCCAATTTCCCAAACCCTTCATTTTCTCTATTTCTCTTTCGGTTTGCTCTTTCTGTATTTCGTACTCCCTCTTTCTAACATAATTATTAGTCATTTCTACACCAACCTGTGCAAAACCACTATCTATTTTATCGCAAAGGGCATCTAGTTTCTTGTCAAAACTAGCCATTTTTTTATTGACTTCTTTCATCTGTTCTTCTAGTTGTACAATTTTAACTAAATTTTCCATTGATATATTCTTACAGAATTGTTATTGCCCCCAGTATCACTAACAAACTTATATATATTATATGATACCTTAATAAGTATATTGCTAACAATATGCTTGTTAAGATACCAATTACTAATACTATTTTATTCCTCTTTTTCATTTTATTCTGTCGGCAAATATTATTGCTCCCACTATTAGAAAAGGAATAGCCATAAACCATAATACTGATAATATTGTAAGTAGTTCTATCATCTTGTAAGCAGGGTATTCCTGCAATTAAATTATAACGGATAGGATAAACTCACACCAAACTGTCTCGTAACACCTAATGTCCAATCTGCTAGTCCCTCTTTGTAAACTCTTAAATAAGTGGTTCCTACTGAGATGAGTCCACCTTGATATGTGCCATCTCTAATCATACAAGCAGTCCAATAAGAGGAAGCTGATAAACATGCAACAGGAAGGGTTACATCTATATATGTACTTGCAGTACCACCTGTTGTCCCTCCAGCAGCATAGTTTAATATAACATGCTGTCCTTTAATTGAGAAGAAAAGTTTAGATGTTGTGTCTGTATAGGTCATATTCCCTCCTGGTGTAAGGGGTGCTGTATATAAGAACACTCCAGGAAATCCTTGTGGGTTTTCCTCCTTACTGTAGTATGGGCTTGTAATTGCTGCATTTGCTAGAGAATAATCATCTCCTGCTGTTACAGTAACTGTAGTATTTGGGTCTGCATAAGCCACTCCCACTATATAGAAGTATTTAGCAGTAGTCTGTGTTAATTTAATCTTATCCCCTTTCTGATACTTTCCTGTTAAATCCCCTGAAATAGTAAAGGTAGTTGCACTAGCATAAGTCCAAGTTTCTCCTGCACTTATCCAACCATCCCAACCAGAAAAAAAACTCTCTTTAGTCGCTCTTTTATTAGTCCCCTCTGCTGAATATGTTGTATCACTTACATCAACCACTACTAACTCATCATCGTCTGCAACGGTAGTGATTTCCGTAAGTTCTAATATTCTACTTCCTGTTTCTGACATAATTCTGAATTTTAAATTTATATATTAAATTATAACATTTTAAATATCTAGCATGTTAAATTCCTCTCCAATTTCATTATAGAAAATTGTGTAGTACATAGTAAGTTCTCTTGCACTGTAATTCCTGTCCGCACCAAAACTCCTAGAAAACCTATAAACTTTCATATATAACTTTTCAGAATCTACCCATACAGATAATAGCGGTTCCTCATCTTTGCCAAAAGCCCCAGAATACATCTTTCCTAAATAATCATTCAGTACAAAATTAAGGGGATAGGTAGCGTCAGAAATATTCCACCCGACCCCTGTTGAAGGTAGGTAAACAGGAGGATAGCCCAAGTCATGCGTTAAAGAAGTTTCGTGAGATACAGGGTCTGCATCCGCCAAAATTGTTTCTGCAGGTAAGGATAGAACCAAAGTCCCTGTTTTAAAAATCTTAAAAGTGTCAAACCTAGTATCTACAGAATTGTTATAGGGGAAATCTGTCCTAACTTCTACACCTCCCGAACCCAACAAAAAGACACCTCCCGCCCCGAGAGTATAGCTTTCAGGAATTTCCCCATTCAAGGGATCTAAAATTAATAACGCATGACCGCTTTCGTCTTCCCATTCATAATCACCCCAATAACCACTATAAGGAATAATAGAAAGATTGTCGTTTATAAAAGTTATTCCGTTGGTTCCAACAGCTCCTTGGAGGGCAGGTAAGGAGTGAGTATAATCCTTAGTGCCAAATTCTCCTGCCCCCCCATTGCCACCCCATATTCCTGGTTCTCCTATTGGAACAGTAGAATTAAGTCTTCTAAAACCCATAAAAGAAGGAATATAGCCCAAAGTATTAGTCCAATTACTAGAAGTCTGCTTAAATATTTTAGGTGTTTTCCATTCAGAACTAAAAGAGAGATTTACGTCACTAGCCGTTATTGCATTGTGTCCTTTCCTTGCTACTCTCACAATTGGCTTACTCATACCAAGCATCCTCCCTTGGTTCCAAATATAAAATACCAGTTATTTCCTGATTCTCAGGTCCATAAAAACGAATAGTATTACTGTCAATGTGTTGATAAGTAATACTTCTGTAGTGCGTAATATACGTGAACCCTGTGTCCTCTATCCCATAATAATAAATAGGTATTTCCCTCCATCCAGCCACCGACTGATAGAACACCTCTGGGTCCCATACTTGGTCGCTTAAATCTGAAAATGCCATAACTATGGGTTTGTACCCTAGATTATGTACTACATCCTTCTTATAAGGGGATTCGTCCGTTGTTGGGGTATACATTATCTTTCCTCATCTAAAGTTATCTTAAAAGCTAATTTTTGTTTTAAATGATTTTTTGTGCTGTCAAGAGTCCTGTCTTTAGGGTCTGCTGTTCTAGCATCCAAACCTTTATCTTTCCTAACTGCTTGTATTTTAGGTTTCTTTGCCATTATTCTTCTACATTAGCTATATAAATTAAAGCTTTTCCTTCATCATCAGGGATAATTATCTCTACCCCAACCTGTAATTCTCCCGTAGTAATCTTATCTGCGGTTAATTCTGTTATTTTGGCATTTGTTATAGAAGCATCTGCGATTTTGATTGTAGTTATAGAGTTGTCCTTAATATTAGAAGTGTCCGCTTGGGAACTCCTGTACACTTCTTTAACAGCCCCTACACTCTTAATAGTGTTAGTTCTACTCTTGTAAGGTGGAGTCATTTTTAGAATCTCTTTCAACCCACCGTCTGTAAGTTCTAAGGTTACTCCTGATACATAACTTTCAAACTCGTTGCCCTGAAAGTCTATTAACTTCACATTATCCCCTACCTCAAAGTATCCCAATCCTATTGTTTTTGCTTTGTAAGGATAAAACTCAAAACTAGAAAAACTGTCCTTCAAGTCCCCTATGAGTCCAGCCCTATCCCCACTTAGTAATAAGTTATTCTCAAACCTCATTTGATATAACCCCTCTATTTCATACAACTTCTCATGGCGTAGAGGTTCACCATTTTCTAAGAGTAAATTGTCCCCATCTTCTAAAAGTATTCTCGCACCGTAATACCCACCGTCATACACGAAATTAGTTTCTACTGGATTCTCTGCTAATACTAAACTATTAAACTCCCCCCACTTTTCTTCTACATCCAGTTCCTTTAAATCCTCTGGTGGTACTTCCTCTTGCACCGCACTCAGCCCCTCAAGGTATAGTTTATTGTCCGTTCCGAAGTAAATTAAACTCCCTGTGGCTTCTGCAATCTGGTCTAGCACTTCCCTGTAGGTCAATCCCTTTAAGAAAAACACATCGCTTTCTAGTTCTAAATCGTCATTATGAAAACTTGTACTTGCTAACTCCCATTCCAACCTATCACAAATCAAGTCCAGAAAGTCCTTTAAACTCATAGGGAATGTTAAGTCTGTTAAATCATACTGCGTAAGGGCTTCTATCATTTTATCGTACCCTATGGCTGTAATCTGGTCTACCCCTCTTTTTTGTTCCAACCTATCTATTTTAAAAGTTCCGTAATCTATTTCTTCTGTTTCCCCTTCTACTTCTGCTCCTATCCCTAAATTGACTTCCTCTCCTAGTAAATCGTAATCCCCCCAGTATGTTCCCTCTACCTGTCTTAACATCGTGCCACAAACATCCCCTTCGTTTAAGAGCTTTATTCCCTTTAAATCAAACTCACTATGTATTCTGTCAAGTTTAGTCCCTGTAGCCACATCGGTAGCATGATTTATGTCCCCCGCCCCTAACCTGTGGTAAATAACATTACCACTAGAATTGAAATTGTAATAGTCCTTCTGGTAATTGTAAAGATTGAGAACCTCCTGTGTTGATAGTATTCTCTTGTAAATAACCATTTGAGATATTGAACCCTGAAACGATTCTGAACCTGCCATTGAACCGATACTTAAAGGATTAGTCGTGTGAACATAGGGCATATCAGTATTTCCAGTCTTAGGATAAGGTACACCGTTTATGATTAGGTTTGATTTGTCGCTATGTCCAAACTTGTGTGTTACTCCTACAAAAACCCATTGATTTGTAAATGCAGTAATATCTTGACTAAAAGACCTCCAAGCATCATTTTCAGCATTTCTCCATAGAAACCGTAAATTACTACCAGTAACAGTAAGCTGAAAATTTCTTCTTCCAGAACCTATTGCATTAACTATTTGCTTAGTCCCAGTAACATTATAAATATAAATCCATGCACCGATACTAATTTCATCCTCAAAAACAAAATCTGATGAAGAAGGAGTTACAATATAATCATCCACCCCGTCAAAACTCACCGCTTCCCCCCACTTACCTTCTACTATCATGTTAGTATCGTAAATAGTAGTTGGTAATGCTTCTGTTCCTGCGTAATCTCTACCGCTATACTGAGCTACTAAACCGCTACTTATAGGTGAATA
>PXDG01000029.1 GCA_003565105.1 Parcubacteria group bacterium
CGAGGGCATGCCCGGCATCATCATGGCCATTCACACCTTCGGCGAATACCTCGACTTTCATCCCCACCTGCATTTACTCATGGCCGACGGGCTCTTCCTCCGCGACGAACGTTTCCTGGTCCTGCCGGAGAACGGCATGGATGCGGTGGAGGAGCTGTTCCGCGCCAGGCTCATCACCTTCCTCAGCAAGAAGGGCCTCCTGCCACCCGAGCGCGCCCGCATGCTCAGGAGTTGGAAACATTCCGGTTTCAACGTTCACCGCAGCCGCTGCATTCAGCCCGACGAACGCGAGGATCTCGAACGCGTCGCCCGATATATCATCCGCAACCCCTTTTCGACAGAGAGCCGACCGAAGGGAGATAGGCCGCCCGAAGTGGCGGCAACGGAGCGAAGCGGAGTGGCAACATGGAATTCAAGCCGCCCAACGCCGTCAACAAGGACGGCACCGTGATCTACCGCTCCGGCATGAACCCCAAGATTCACCGCAAGAAAGTCAGGGAAGCCGATCCGCTTATCTGCCCCACCTGCCAGAGCGAGATGCGTATTGTATCTCTCATCGACGAACGCGACGTCATCGACCTGCCCGCAATGCTGCGCTTGCTCGCACAAGCGAGCATAGCGCTGCAGGCGGGAAAGATGCTCAAGTGTCTCGGCCTGTGGCAACAGGGAGTCCGAGTGGACCCCCAACGCCAGAGCGGTGCCGACCCACCGAACGGGGAGTGGGTCTACGAGCCTATCGACCAGGACCCGTTCCCCGATTATGATACCGAGCCCGTTCTCTTCTACGCAAACGCCTGAGCGACTGCGACGGGAGGACGATGTATTCATTCAGCCAAAAACGGCCTCGTACCCGCGTTCACCGGGGTCCGGGGCGCGCCCCGGACCCCGGTGAACGCGGGCAGGCGGTTACGCCTTGACTTCCACCCCTTGTTTCACCAGAATCCCCCATGTTCGCCCCCCTAACAACCCCGAAACCGGCTCACGCGCTCAAAGCGCGAAAAGCGATTTCCTATCCATCACGTTGGCCCCATTCACTTTGGGCCTTTTCCCGTAGGGCTGGTAAATCATCCTGGCGTACAATCAGACGGGGATGCTCCCCACGCATGACGGGGCGATGCTGCGGAAAGGCCTCCATGGCTGGCTGGTAGATACCGCTGACGCTACCGCTGACCTCCTCCCCCAGGGCGATTCCGTTATAGCTGCCGCTATAATTGCTGCCATCGCTACTTTCCCACTCAATATGGATGTCAACTTCTCCACCGCGAACCCAGGCATCCCCAGCCACCCGTGCCTGCACGGAGAGGCGGCTGAGATCCTCGCCATCACCTTGAGTGAGGACGGCGTAATGATTGCCTTGATTGTAGGAGGGGGCGCGCCCACCACCCATAAACCAATGGCCACCCAGACGGTTGAATTCCAGCATCAGCGTGCGCCCAGGTTGGTCAGGGTTGGCCCTGAGAAGGCCTTCCACATGGATGCGGAGGGAGTCACCCGATTGCGGGAGCAGCAGTTCCTCTTCTGCCCAGAGCGCTGTGGCTGAGACGAGGATGACCATGGTAATAAGGCGAAGGGCGTTCATAAAACTATCCTAAGTAAGGGGTGGATTTATTGAGGAGCGGATGAGTAATAAGGATGAAAAAAATGGTATGGTTTATTCCGTAATAGTAGCTTGAATGATGCCGCTAATTTCAGCTTTGATCCCCCATTCGATGGACCATTCGCCGCGCACCGGATACAATCCCTGATCATTGGCCTCGCCAAAGCTGGCATTCAGGGTCAGGCGTCCCAGTAGGGCAGCATCATTTTTCCAGTCGGTATCACTGATCCAGGGATCACCATTGAGGATGATTTGGGCTGTGCCAGAAATTCCCTCTTCGCTGACCACTAAGCCAGATGGGTCAACCTCATGGTAGGATTGATTGAAGCGGGAACCCAAGGCAACGGCACTTATGACGCGCTCTCCATCAACATCCAAGGCCAAGGTCATATTTTGCCGGTCTCCCCCCTGGCGTGGCATGGAATTGAACATATTGAGCTTAATGCGTTGCTGGCCCTCCTCAAGCTCGCTGTAAACAGAAATGGGCTGGTTTTCAAGCCAGGGGGTCAGCCATCCGCGGCCGCCAATGCCGCCTTGGCTGCTTTCGTGGATGTTGCCCTGCAGGTCCAGGGTTTCATCCCAGCCAGGGAAGCTGCGGGTCCAGGTGCCCTGCCAGATGCCATTTTGCGCTTCTTGCATAACGATATGGGCGGGCCAGGAAAAGATAACCATGTGCATGGTGGCGGTGGTTTCCCAGGCTTCGCCTACCTTGAGCCCGTCCTCAAATTCAAGGAGTCCCCAGTTGTCGACGCGTCGGGCGGTGGTTCCGGGCACTCCCAGTTCCCTGCGTGGAGGAACCTCAATGCGCACCACATCAATATGCCCCTCGGAATCGCGCACTAATACACCGGTGACAGGTCTGACAAATCCCTGCCAGGCGCCGTCGAGATCAAAGGAAATGGGGGGATGCTCTGGCTCGCGCAGGTCAATGGCGAGAATATTGAGCATTCCACGCAGATATACACGACCATTCGATACAGGGTTATCAGTGGGATGCAGGTAATCGGTAGTAAGGCTGCTTATCCCGAGGGGGCGATAGTAAAACTCATCAACCTTATTGATGGTTCCATCCCCATAGCGCTGGTAGATATACAGACCGGCAGCCCCAGTAGATGAGATATGCCAATAGAGCTTATCGCCGCTGACAAAGGGGGCGCCGATATTGTTGTTTGGCGGTCGGTAGTCACTGCGGTGGAGTTCTTCTCCGGTGGCCAGACTGTAGACCGCTGTGCGCCGGTCTCGCTGTGGTTGGCCGGTCACCATATAGAGGAAGCCATCGGCGATCACGCCCTTGCGTTCCCAAGAGCGACTGCCACCGATCTGGGTTTGCACGCGGTGGCGATCATCTTCGGGGAAGCGCCATTGACGCTCTAGGCCTTGGGGGGTAATGCGATAACAGGCCAAAAGGGCCCATTCTCGGCGGTTACTCGAAGGGTTCAGTAAGACGTGATCTTCCCCAATCAGGAGTTTTCCAGGGTTGAACCCAGTGTCATAGGTCCAGACAATGCTGCCATCATCGGGGTCGATCAAATGTACCCGATTGTACGGGCTGTGAATGGTATGGGTGATGAGATAGGTCTTGCCCTCGTGCTCCCAGAGATGGGGATTGCCCTGACGATTCATGACATTCTCGTCAAGATGCCAGATCTGCGAGCCATCCTCAGCATTCAGGCCAATAAGGCCGCCACGGATATCGGGGATAATCACGGTATTCCCCACCATGGCCGCTCCCTTGCGCAGGGTGCCAAAGGGGCCGTCATGGGTAATGGGCAGGGTGCGCTCTTCCAGGCATTTGGCTTTGAAGGCTTCGGCTTCTTCATGCCAAGATCCGACGGTGGTTTCCCAACGTAATTCGCCGGTGGCCATATCATAGGCGAAGACCCGGCCCAAAATGGACATGGTGACATAGAGGCCATTGCCCGCAACTGGGTCTAAGCCGTTGTGGCCTCGCTTACTGCTTTGAAAATTGATCGAGGCCGAGGGCTGACTGGCCTGCCACAGCTTTTCGCCAGTGTTGGCATCGATGGCGATAGTGTTCCAATCCGCATCAATGCGATAATAGGTGTCGCCTAGCTGCTCATAATAGCGACCTTCTTCATGATAACGATCGGTAAGGCTCTCAATTCTGGCAGTGACATCGCCAGTGGTCTGAGCCCAAGATAAAATGTAAACACCGTCAACAACCACAGCCGCCGCAGTTTCACCATAGGTGGGCTCAAAGCCAGCATTCACTACGCGAATGCCACCACCAGCGCTGGAGCTATTGATGCCGGTGTGCAGCGGATAGGACCAGATAGGACGGACTATATAGGCTTTGCTAGTGAGTTGCCGGCCTTCTTCTAATGGGGGTACATAGTCATGGGCGGTGCGGTAGCTCCAATCAAAGGAATGAACCAGCGTCTCCTCCCCCCTGAGGGGTTGTGCCAGGGCCGCCCAACAGAGAAGGCAGAGTGTTCCTGCGCGCATCAAGCGGCGGCATGGTAGATCAAGCGTTGAGGGAATGAGGGCGTTCATAAAACTATCCTAAGTAAGGGGTGGATTTATTGAGGAGCGGATGAGTAATAAGGAGTCAAAAATGCTATAGTTTTTTCTGTAATAGTAGCAGAGACAGCATAAACAAGTCCTTTTTTCAAAGAGTCTTCAACACCTAGCGGGCGAGGTCCGCCTTGAAGATGGAAGTGGTGTTTTGGCGACTGATTCGCAGAACAATGGAAGAAGCGGGAGAGGGGCTGGCGGTAACAAGGATGCGCCACAAGCGCCTCCCCCACCCGGCGCATAATTGAGGATCTTCAAGTTCGATTTCCTGGCAACATACGGAACTGGCCCCACTGACTTTCGCATAGATAGCCCCCCCCCTTGCTCGACCATTGCCAGCCCTGCTGACAGACAGCCTGTGGCTGACAGGCGCTGAGCCAGGCAATTTCGACCAAGAGTTTCTGATCACCATGACTATGATCGGTTATCGTTACCACAGGGGCTGTATGACGTTCTAAACAGAGGCTCCGTTGACAGCGTTGAAGACCGGGTATGTCCCAGCCATTGTTAAAATTGACCTTAGTCTCCTGAGTGATTGTAGACATCATACTGTCTCGCGCAACCCTGCGCGTCTGGCGCCGCCAGGGAGGGAGCGAGCGCAGCGAGCGACCGGACTGGCGGCGCCAGACGCGGCGCGCGCGGCCTCCCTGCGCCGCCGCAAGGCCGCCATCAGCGCGGGC
>PXDG01000070.1 GCA_003565105.1 Parcubacteria group bacterium
GAATTGTTAAGGAATGACCCGTATTTTGTCTATGATGATTATGCTCATTTGCCAGGTGAGATTGAAACGGTTTTACGTGGTGTGCGCGAGAGTTTTCCTAAGAGACGGATTCTGTGTTATTGGCAACCCCATACGTTTACCCGGGCTAATCATTTTTTTGATCAATATGCTGAAGCTTTGAGACAGTGTGATCTGCTATTTCTTGGTGATGTATATGCTGCGCGAGACGAAGGGGAGTTTGATTATGTAAGGTTTCTATCGAAGGTGACGGCAAAAGAAACATTTCATAGTAAGGGCGTTGAGTCAAGTCGTGAACTAATAGCAGAGTATCTGAAAGAAGGGGATGTGCTTATTTGTCTAAATGCAGGGACGGGGACTCAAATTGCTCATTACTTTGCAAAGAGGTATTTTGAATCAAAAGGTGTCTAAAAGAAAAGCTCCATAAGTAATATTCATGGAGCAAATAGTGTTATATAACATTGTCTTCAATTAAAATGAGATCACTTTGACTAAATTGAAGGTGAATGGGAAGTCGGTCTGGTACAAAGCTTGTTTTTTCAAACTGTCCAAAGTCTGGTGGAATCTTGGGAAAGGCAATATCTTTACCTTGATACCACCCAGTATCTGTTTTGATAATACATATCCAGACTGATTCTCCTTGGATAGAAGGAGATGCTTTTACGAGGTATCCTTCTTCAATATTTTCGATTAAAGATAGTGTAGGCTTATTTTCACCGAATAAGGGTGTGTTAATAAGATATATCATTGTTAACACTAAGATGGAGGACTCCTTTAGATTATCAAATATAATGTATATTTTCAAGATCCCAGAGTTCCCCTTTGTCCACGAGACTGATTGGAATAGAGAGTAATAGTTTATTCTTAAGTTCGTTTTGTACAATAAAACGTCCGGGTCTCGGAGGTGGAGGGGTGAGACCCGGACGTTTGGACTGGACGATGTCTCTCTTGCGTTTCGTTCAGTACGGTATTAATGATATCAGAGGGGGGGAGGAGTGTCAAGGTGTGATGGTGGTGCTGTTTATATAGTCTTAATTTTGTTGCTTATGTGCTCTTATATCGAGCCACATAGTATCAAAGATCTGAAGGCACTTTTGTACGTCATGTTGTATTCCTGTGAGTTGATCAGGGGATAAGAGAGAAATCGTTATATTGGGTTCAAAAGCTGCTCTGGGTTCTTTCATAATAACGGTGAGTGTGGCATCTTGAAAAAAGTAGATAATATTTTCATATTGATGATCTTGGTAGAGATCGAGTATGTTGGCCATAAAATTAGGTTGTAGGTGCATACGAGCACTTACTTGATTGGTTGCTTTGATGTCAAACAATTGATTTAATTCAATGCTTTCAGTTGATATTTTTTCAGACAATCGAAATTTCCAATTGTCTATTCTTGATACAACCGTCTTTCCTTCTACAGTATCGGGAAACACTGTTTTTAGTATCAAATAGTATTCGGTATAACTCCTTCTGTCTTTTCCCGAACCTTCGGTATAGGTCAGGGAAGCGTCGATAAGTTCTACGGAGCAGTGTTTGTAGTCGAATTGAATATGGTCATTAATTTTATTGAGTTTGAATCCTCTATGTTTTTTGAAAAATGATTGTATTGTCTGGAGTGAGGCAGAGTCTGAAGATGGGCTTTTGGGTATTTTGCGAGTCAAGACATCTTTTATATGTAAGCATAGATGAGGATAGTAGTGATATGGTTGTAAGAACTGAATATTACTCATAAAAGGAATGTGAGATAAGCTCTTCGGTACTAAGATATGTTTCGATTGGTACTGAAGATATCTCATTTGTAACCCTTGAAATATCAAGAAAAAAAGTAGAGTGACACATATAATGAAGAAGAATAATATAAGGGGCGTTACATTCCTAGATATGAATGCTGAATAGTTTGAAGTCACCAAGAGTCCTGAAATAATAATTGCATTGAGAATAAGAAGTATTACGAGTGAAGGAAGTACCTTTTTTCTTAAAAACACTCTTTTTGATTCAAGTTCAGTTAATTGGTTCGTACTGGATTGAAGATCGATAGAGTTCATAGTACGTATGTTCGTAAATAGATAAATAGTTTGTATACAAAGTATATCATATGGAGGTTCTTGTGGGAGAGTAAGATTTTTTCAGATACATACTCTATGAGTGATTGGTTAATAGTTGTCAAATATAGGTAACGGTCGTTATGAATGGAGGCTAGTATAGAGAGAATTAAATATTATGTGCATATTCCCATACATAGATTGTTGTGCTGGTTTATATTTGACAAAACTCTTTGACTTGTGATAAAATCATTCTCGTAGTATAAGAGGTATCTTATGATCATTCAACATCGTTCAAGACAATTTCCTCAACCGTATGTTGAGGAGCCTGATTGTTTTGTTAACAGTTCTTCAACTCAAGAACTGTTAGATATCAAAAATTCGTATACTAATACTAATCCTCGGAAGGCTGGTATACGAGGGTTCCAAGAACCTTTATCTGGAAGCCACAATCGTGGTTTCCAATCAACAAGTGGTAGTGATCGGTGCTACCAAATATGCGCGGGGGATTCTTCCCGCGTGAATGGATTTATCTAAGTATTTTTCCCAGTCTGTCTTGAGATAGGCTGGGCTCTTGTATTAATTTGAAGGAGTGTATAATGATTAAATATATCTATGCAGTTACCTTGACAATTCTTTTTATGGTGATTGTTCTTGAGAAAAAATATCAAGTGGTTTCTCATATTATATTGACTCATATGAGTTGTTATATAGAGTCTATAGAGTCTCTCCCATCTACAATATGTGAATAAGAAAAACTCCCTACCTGTTTGTTGGTAGGGAGTTTTTAGTAAGCAGGTCTACAGTGATAAGAGAATGTATAATCTGGTCAGGATTTGGTTTAGTCGTGTAGGGTTGATACGTATTCATAGGCAGAGAGTGCTGCTTTCACTGCATCCCCAGCAGAAATATTATTTTGTTTATAGGCCTCATCAGTAATGTCACCCGCAGCAAAAATGCCTGGTGCAGATGTTTTGGAGTGTTTGTGATCAATGACGACTTCTCCTCGGTCGTTGAGGTCTACGAGATCTTTGACCATATCTGAGTTGGGAAGTGAGCCAATCTCAATAAAGAGCCCTTGGAGTTCCATCTGTGATTCTTCTCCCGTCTCGGTATTTTTATACGTTACTCCAGTCATCATTTTATCACCAAGAATTTCAGTAACTACGGTATTATAGAGTACTCCTTTGAATTTTTCGTGAGCTTGAATCCGTTTTGCTGCTCCTGGATCTCCTTTCAGTTCTCCACTGCGATTGAAAAGATATACTTCATCTGCATAGGCTAGTAAGTCCCAGGCACTCTCTAATCCTGCATTCCCTCCTCCAACAACGGCTACTTTCATTCCTCCAAAGAACGGTGCGTCACACGTTGCGCAATAAGCTACTCCTTTTGCATTGAATTCATGTTCGCCAGGGACTCCGAGTTTGCGTCGATGAGCTCCCATTCCAAGGATTAAGCTTTTGGTTTGAAATGAGTCTCCTGCGTCGGTGGTTACTTGGTATACAGGAAAGTGATGTTCGGTTTCCACTTGGGTTATTTCGGTTACACGAGTACCTTCCTTGATCTCAAGATCAGATTGTGCCTTTACGTGTTTTTCAAATTTTTGGGCCAGTTCAAAGCCACTTATTCGGATATCTCCAATCCAATTATCGATGTCATTGGAAACAACTGATTGTCCGCCAAATTCTTGTGCGATAATGAGTGCTTTGAGTTGTTTTCGGGCAGCGTAAATTGCTGCAGATGAGGCTGCTGGGCCTCCTCCAATAATAATAGTATCGTACATAAATGCTTGGTTAGAGGTGATTATTGTTTTGAGATAATATGCAACAAAAGTAATAGAATACTTACTTTATAGATATATTATAGCATAAAGATGAGGTGGTATTAAAATGAGATAGATTAAATAGGTTTAGTAAAAAAGTAGGAATAGCCTCAGTATCAGGAGGTATTGATATATGATATACTATAAGTATAGAATATAAATATGTTTCAATATGCCTCAATTCATATCAAAAAAACAGTATCAAGATCAGATGACCGAAATTTTATCCTGGTATCAAGGAGTTTGTACTCCAGCTCAACTTAAAAATCTCTCTCGAGTTCTTAATTATGGTCGTATTGGAGGATCAGGGAAAATGGTGATTTTACCAATTGATCAGTTGATTGAGCATGGCCCAGGGCGTTCCTTTGAGCCTAATCCAGATATGTATGATCCAGTCCATCAAGCACAACTTGCTGTAGACGGAGGGGTGAATGCCTATGCCGCACCACTCGGATCTTTGGAGCGAGCTCATGAAGTGGTAGTCCGACATAACTTACCAACCATTCTCAAAGTCAACTCTCATCACTTAATGATTCCAGATGATGAAAATCCCAAGCTATCCATACACTCTTGGGTAGATGATGCAGTCAGACTGGGGTGTGAAGGAGTTGGTTTTACCATTTATCCAGGATCAGCCTGGTCCAATGAAATGGAGGAACAAGCTCGCGAACTAGTAGCTGATGCTCGGCGAGCGGGTCTCATCGTAGTGCTCTGGGTCTATCCTCGAGGAGAAGGAATTGTCGAGGGGAAAGAAACAACTACAGATATTATTTCTTACGGAGCAACCTTGGGTGCTAACCTGGGAGCTCATATTATTAAAGTGAAGCTTCCTGTTACAAATGGATACGGATTGTCTTCTAATGAAAAGCTGGATATTTATAAGAATGTCTCAACCGAAACATTAGCAGACAGAGTCAA
>PXDG01000095.1 GCA_003565105.1 Parcubacteria group bacterium
TGACGGAAATGACTTGGATCTTTAACAACCTAGTCACGGTTTCTTACCTTGAGCGTTCGCATGCTTACAAAGATGCCGTAGCGAATGGCAAGGAAGCCAATATGGGACTGTTTGACTACCCTGTGTTGATGGCTTCAGATATTTTGGCCTATGGATCAACCATTGTTCCTGTGGGGCAAGATCAGAAGCAACACGTAGAGATCGCGCAAAAGATCTATCAAAAATTCCATCATTATTTTGGAGAAGTATTTGCCTATCCAGAAGCCAAAATATCTGATACGGTAGGTGTTTTACCAGGTCTCGATGGTCGTAAGATGAGTAAATCGTATGGTAATACTATTGAGTTGTATGAATCTGAGGAGACGACAGCCAAGAAAATAATGAAGATCACTACTGATTCAAAGCGTCCTGAAGAACCGAAGGACCCAGATCAGTGTACCTTGATGACCCTCTATCGACTTGTAGCAAAGCCAGAAGCAGTACATTATATGGAGTCTCGCTATCGAGCTGGAGGGATTGGCTATAAGGAGATCAAAGAGACTTTGGCCCAAGCTATGAATGATTATTTCCGACCAATGCGTGATCGACGCCAAGAATTAGAACAAATGCCTGAATATGTTGATGAAATAATGCAATTGGGTGGCAAAAAAGCCCGAGCAAAAGCCCAAATGACATTGAAACAGATGCGTCACTTAACTGGAATTATTTCTTAAAATAAAATGGTCAGAAAGATTTTTCTGACCATAATTGAGATTAGGTGTATGATTCTGATCTCCAAAGATCAATATAATTACGGGTAACAAAGAAAAGTGTTTTTCCTTGTCTTTTCTGAAGAATACCTTGTATCCAAACCATTATAGGAAGAATGTCTGTCCAATGGTCAATGACATAGAGGTAGTCAACAGGAACAATAATCCCTGGTAGGTGTGTTGCATAGGGAAATTTGATATCGACTATACAGTTTTTGCGATGATAATTGAGAGGGACTTCTTTTTCATACTTTAGGTTTCTCCGTTGTAGTGCTTGAAACAATACCTGTCGCAACTTTAATCGAGAATTGTTTCTCTTTGGCGTTAGGTTTAGTGGTTGTGGGTCAAACATACTATAGTGTTGCCAATATTGAAAGATTTCAATTGAGGCAAAGATACCCATTTTTTTATGAAAGTGGTTCATTGAACGAAGTTTATATATACTTCCGTCATGAATGACTCCTTTGACTTCAATTATCTGGATTGGCCACGGAATGAGTGTGGGGGTAATTGGATGTTTGAAGGTGAAATCGGGAGAGTACGTCGCAACCTTTTTCTTTGAAGTATTCCAAGTAAACTGGTGAGAATAGGTGAAAGCAAGATGTTCCTGAGTTAAGGCTTTAGCACATTCAGCTTCGGAGAATGATGCGTACAGTATCCCATTGTATTTTGTGGGATAACTTTTACGATCATATGGAGGACCTTTGTGATAATGGTTACTCACGGGTTATTTACCTCTTTTGAGAAAGTACAGGCAAGAGCCATCTTTATTATATCAGATGTTCGCTAAAAATGTCATCTACATTGGTTGTGAGTGATTCTGAATTTGGTTTAGGCGCGTGTGTGGGGGCTGGAAGTGGCTCAGTTTCCTTACTTTGTTGGGATTGAGGTGGGACAGTCACTTCTTGTGGAGCTATAGATCCAGGTTCAACAAATTTGAGCGTAAGAGTAGGAGTGTTCCATAATTGCATCATTACCTGTATAATGTCGGGAGAGCATTTTTCTAGTCGAGATTTGTAAAATGGTGAGGATAATTCAAAGTAAATAGTTCCATTATCAAATTTGATAGGCTTAATTTTTCCCATCATTGGCACAAGGGTTTTATTGGACTCTCCTACTTTTTGAATAACTTTTGGGAGGTCTTTTTGGATGGTGTAGATGGTTACATCTGTTGAGGTTGATTGTATTTTCTGAGTCTCTATCGGGGTTTCGGAACTTGGTTGTGGTGTTTTCGTATTGAGAAAATCTAATGTGGAATCAGCAGGTGCTGAAGTCATAGCTGGGGGAGTTGGTGTTCCTGATGACCGAAATGGATTGGGTGTGGATTTTTTTTTGGGAGGAGTGAGTGGTGTTGGAGTGGTGGTTGATGGGGTAGAAAGTGGTTTTTCTGTTGGTTTTGTTTGTGGTGCTACTTGAGTTGTTTTTGTTGAGTTTGGTGCTGGTTGTGATGGAATTGGTATTGATGAATCAGATTCCTGATGATGAGTGGGGGGATGAAATCCTTTTGGGGTCATACAGGTTTCTACTATAGCTAATTCGAATGGCAGGTGTGGTACGTAAGCAGTTTGAATTTGTGTTTTCCGAAATTCAAAGGATTCGATAAGTTTTCCCCAAAATTCGGTAGGTTTGAGAGATGCAATTTCAATAATATGTTGGCGTTCTTCTGGTAGGAGATCCGTTTCAGGGATAAGCTTCGTAGAGACGCTGCTGAGGAAGATATATCTCAGGTGTTGAATAGTTAAGAGGGCAAATTGTTCCATTGAGTGCCCAGATTGATAGAGTGTATGTAATTGCTTTAAAGCCTCAGTGGGAGCATCCTGAGCGAGAAATTGTAAGAGTTGATAAGATTCTTGGTAGGCATATCGTCCAAGCAGTTGGTCAGCTATTTCTCTGGTAATATGGGATTCTCCGTATGAGAGAACTTTCCCCAGTAGGCTTTCAGCGTCACGAGCTCCCCCCATAGCACTCATTACGATACGGTGAATCACTTCTGGTTCAATGGTTACATTTTCTGCTTGAGTGATTGTCTCTAGCTTTATACGAAGTTCTTCGGCTGAGAGTGAGGTGAAGTCAAATCGCTGTACTCGGGAGTGAATTGTGGGAATCATTTTTTGCGGATCGGTAGTGGCCAAAATAAATATTACATTGTGAGGGGGTTCTTCTAGAGTTTTGAGTAAGGCATTCGAAGCATCTTTGGTGAGCATATGGGACTCATCAATAATATAGATTTTATAGCCATCTTTTTTTGAGGGGGCGAAACGCACGGATTCTTTAATGTTACGAATTTCGTCAATTCCTCGATTAGAGGCAGCGTCAATTTCAATGAGATCTACAAAAGAGCTTTGATTAATCGCAGTACAGGAGGGACAGGTATTACATGGCTCAAAGTCCCCCTCCTTTCGATGTTCACAATTGAGGGCTTTGGCAAAAATTCGAGCCATAGTGGTTTTTCCAGTTCCTCGAGGTCCAGCAAAAAGATAGGAATGCACTGTCCGATTAGATTTGATGGCGTGTGTTAGAGTTTGTTTTGTGACAGATTGTCCTACGACTTCAGAGAAGGTTTGGGGGCGATATTTTCGATAGAGTGCGATCATACAGAAGAGATTTAAGTTTATTTTATTATACCATATGGAAGAGCTATAATTGTTTTGCGAGAGTTAGTATCTAATTATAATAATATTCTCACTGAAAAAGAGCCTCGTTTGAGAGACTCTTTTTAAAAAGGCTATACAGAGTATACTACTACCAGGGTTGGATTTTGAGATTATCATCGTCATCATCTTCTGGCTCTTCGACTGGTTCAAATCCTTGGGTTGTTGGAGCTGCTGGGGTGGCATTTTGCATTCCTCCAAGGGAGCTTACTACATTCTCAATCGCCGCCCATTCACTCTTTTTGGTGAGGGGAGTAAGGATAGTTACTTCATCATCAGGTGATAATCGGAAGTAGGTTACGGAAGCTGTTAATAATCGGTAAAGTTCAGCACCTACTTTAGCATAATAGTTGTTGTCTTGGAATACAATTTTTGCAATAGCTCTTCTTCTTGGTACTGGGCCAATCTGTTTATAGATAAAAGCTCCATCAGGAGTGATATTGAGTTTTAATTGGTCTCCTTCGACTAGTTTAGATTTACTTGCGTAGTTTGCAGGTACAGGATATTGTTTTTTATCTTCTCCAGTCATATATTCTCCAGAGAATGTTCCAAGAACTAAACGTTCAGGTTGAGAAGAAAACGTTGCGTAGGTCTGTGTGGTTCCTGCGACTTGAGAGAGCATATTCTTTGCTTGATTTAACCGAGCCTCAGTTTCTTTGACGAGTTGCTCTAGTTCAGCAATTTGTTGATCTTTGTTGGTTGTAGACATAACAGTTGTATTGTTATTTTTGTTTATTATAACTGCATATTTATTGTACCATAGAATCATATTGATTGACAAGTAGTTGAATTTTGTACATAATGTGTATACACATTATGTATGTACCGCTGGTGTGGTGGAATTGGTAGACACGTGGGACTCAAAATCCCATGACAGCAATGTCGTGACGGTTCAAGTCCGTCCACCAGCACAACAGAAAAACTCCCGTAAGGGAGTTCTTTTTGTTGTGCTATGGGGATAAAGCCCAGTGGGCTTTATTTAGGAACTTGAAGGTCGGAGCTCGTATGAGTTTGTGTGAAACACAAGGCGAATACGCGAGAGCGGGTCTGGAGGAATTTGTCGTCAGGGAAATTACCGAAAGGCAAGTCCGTCCACCAGCACAATAAAAAATTCGTCTCAAAGACGGATTTTTTTATTGTCTTTGGACGGGTAAGGAAAGGGCGTGGGAAAACGTGAGTTTTCCCGAGGAAGGAAGGTTGGGAAACCGTGGGTTTCCCAGGAGCGAAAGCGACGTTCGGCTCACCAGTACAATAAAAAATTCGTCTCAAAGACGGATTTTTTTATTGTCTTTGGACGGGCAAGGAAAGGGCGTGGGAAAACGTGAGTTTTCCCGAGGAAGGAAGGTTGGGAA
>PXDG01000132.1 GCA_003565105.1 Parcubacteria group bacterium
ACGACTTTCTTTCTCCTATTAATAATCAAGGAAAACATATCCTTGATAAATTAGCAGATCGTTGCTTAAAGTTAGTGTCTATTGATATTGAGTCAGTGGAAGTATTAACGCCGCTCAAGATTTTTATGAGAGAGATGTCAACGGATATAACCGTCTTGCGATGCCTTGAAAAAAAATGGAGAATAAAAGGTAGTTCAGAAGCACTTTTATTAGAACCGAAATAACTATTTAAACGCACCTTAATAAAGGGTGCGTTTTTTATAGCTTTCTAGGTGCTTTATGGTATTTGTTATTGACAAAAAATAATGTGTTTGATATAATCTCTTAGCTGTACATTGCAAAAGTAACTATGAAAAAAATTAATTATAAGATTCTTGATGAAATGAGAGAAGCTTGGGTTTTCCTAGTAGAAGCGTATGGATTGAAGAATTCATCGACTTCTTATAACGAAAATTATAAGAAAGATCCTCGATTACCATCTTTCGGTACTATTCGAAACAAGTTTAATAATATCTCTTGGAATGAATTTATAGGTGCTGAAGAGCCCTATGAAACAATTGATGAAATGAGAGAAGCTTGGGTTCGATTGGTCGAAGAACATCAACTAGAACATACGACAATTTCTTATAATGAACATTATAAGAAAGACCCTCGATTACTTTCGTTAGACACTATTAAAAAAAAGTTTAATACTTTGTGGAGTGATTTCATTGGATTCGAAAAAAATACATTCTATAAAACACTTAAAGACACTCGATCTGCATGGAAGATATTGGTTAGAGAGTATAGACTGAAGAATACGAAGATTTCTTATGATAAAAATTATAAAAAGAATCCTCGATTACCTAGTTTTGATACCATTAAAATCAACTATAACGTGAATTGGAATCAATTTATTGAAGTTGAAGAAATTGAATTCTATGAAACACTCGAAGAAATTCGAAAAGCATGGAAGATATTGGTAAGAGAATATAGGTTGCAGAATACCGAACTTTTTTATAATTCAAATTATAAAAAAGATCCTCGATTACCATCTTTCGCGACAGTGTCTAGAAGGTTTAATATCAGATGGTTTGAATTTATTGGAGTAAAGAAAAGATTTCAGGTGACTAAAACGAATTTCTATGAAACTTTAGAAGAAATTCGAGAAGCGTGGATGAATTTGGTAGAAAGGTATGGATTGGAGAATACTCAACCTTCTTACAAAAAAAATCGTAAGAGAGACCGTCGATTACCATCTTTCGATACCTTTCGTATTATGTTTAATGTTACCTGGCGTGAATTTATTCAAGCAGAGCCCCTATACGAAACACTTGAAGAAATTCGAGAAGCGTGGATAACTGTAGTAAGAGAATACGGATTAAAAAATACTAACGGATCTTATCGTGAAAATCATCAGAAAGATCCAAGGTTGCCTTCCACACACTTTCTAGTGAAATTCAAAATCACCTGGGGTGAATTCAAAAACGGTAAATAATTAGTGTCAGAGGACTCGCCTTCGAGTCCTCTTTTTCATTTTCTAGGTACTTTATGGTATCGTTATTTGAATAAGATGAAAAACATCGTAGACAAAAAGAGAAAAGCATGCTTAAATAGTTATTACACATTGACATTTATTTGTGTTAAAAATACTAACATGTTTAACAGTGCCAGAAAATGAAGTGTGGATTATTAGCGGTAACCTACATTTAAAGGTGGCGATTACTGGTGAAGAAATTGTGTTATTTCCTTTTCATAATGTGGAAAGAGTTTTACCAATTGCCCCTTTCTTTTTGTCAGTAAAAGTTCTAATAATGACAGAAGAAAAGCTATTGATTAATTTGTATATAAGTTTTGAAGTCCAAATTGCTGAAGAGCATAGAGAGCTAGTTGCAAAACCCCGAAAAAAACAGAGGTAGAGAAAAAAGAAGAAAGAGAGGTCGTGAGACCTCTCTTTCTTGGTATTGCATGTGGATTTTTAGTGTGTTTTCTCTAAAAAAGGCGCAATACTCCCTAAACAGCGCATATTTTCATCGTTTTCTTCAAATTGTAGGCAATAGATTCCATTATCACTTTAAATCCTACTTTCTCTATTCCTCTGTATCGTGTCCGTTTATTCATATGTGAAAACACCGATTCATACGGCATTCGTGTCTTACTCCTCCAAGCAGACGCTTTTGCGTCTGCTTGCTTACTGTTCTTTTTTCGGATTGTTGCTGGCTCACAATTCCTTGATCTTACATATTCATCTGTTGCTCTTGTGTCATAGCCTTTATCCATAAAGGCTATGACATTCTTCGGTTCTAAATAAGGAACTCCTTTATGATCTGGTATATTAGCTGCTGTTACTACTACATTCTGGATAATTCCATACCTCATATCTACTTGGGTATGTCTTTTGTATCCAAACCATATCTTATTTTTTCCTTTACTTCCAAATCGTGTATCTGGATCTTTGCTATAGTTCTTTATATTGGTATTATTCAGTTTCTCTTGGTTTTCTGCTATTGCTTGATCTCTTTCTTTCCATAACTGTTCTTTTACTCGTATTGCTGATGCATCTATGAAACTGAACATATTGCCTACTAGACCTCTTTTATTTAACTGGCTTTGTATTTCATTAAAGATCCATTGTACTTTTTCTAAGCCTAGTTTTGTTCTGAATCTTCCAAAATGACTATGATCAGGTACTTGTTCTTCTAACAAATACCTACAGAACCTTTTGGTTCTGAGGCTATCTTTCAATAATTCTTCCATTTGTCTATCTGAGAGGTCTTGTAAGAATTGCATTATGAGTATACGTATTGAACATTCTACTTCTATACTTGGAGCTCCATTACGGGGGTACAAATCTTCAAGGTTCTGTACTATTGTATTAAAGTCTATAATTTCTTCTAGTACTTTGAATTTATATTCTTTTCCTATGAGTTGTTCTAAGTATTGTTCTTTTTCCTTTCGGAATATATTTTGTTGTTTTTCTAAATGTTTGATCATATCTTTCATTTTACCTTCCTCTTCTCTTATCCACTCTAAAATCCCTTTCTTCTTGTGAGACTTCTGCGACAGTCTCATAGAGCATAGGAAATACTTTATGGATATAGAATTACAGGATTTTATATCTTTTTATAAGAAAAATGGGAAAACAAGTTATCAATCGTTGCAGCAAATTCAAAATATATTACAAGACGTTTTGCCCAAATATCTTTCTCCAAAAAGTAAATCACTGAAAAATCTTACTTTAGAAGATAACGGCATTTTCTATATTAATCAGGTTAATTTACAACATTATCTTGTTTTTCAGGATGTTTCTGGGGATTTTTTGGAAGCAACGACAGAAAAAGGATCTTTTTTGAACCAGATGTTTTCTGATTCTAGACTCAAGATTATTTCAATGAATGTTAAAAGAATAGAAATTATGAATCATTCTGTGATATAGGTATTTCGTATTATTTCCAAAACACCAATTGTTTTGAAATGTATTCACTTATTCTGGAAAGTTTCTTTTAACTCAGAATACATTTATTTTGTGCCTAAGAAATAATTAATCTACAGCTATATCTATGGTATAGCTGTTTTTTATATTCTTATTTTTTCTTGTAATCAATTTGGTTGTGGACCTGACTTTTGTCCGCCTTGGGCGGAGGAGTCGCCTTCAGTAAATATCTTGACGGAAATTTCTTCAGGCCGGACTCGCGGTGTTCGCCTGTTCGTTACCACTCACAACTCACACAACGCTCCGTCTTCGCCTCCAGCACGAAAGCCAATCAATTTGGCTTTCTCAGGTCTCAACCAAAAAAGCACCCGTATGGGTACGTTTTTGCTTGTGGACCTGACTGGAGTCGAACCAGCTACCTCCTCGGTGCAAGCGAGGCGCTCTAGCCAGATGAGCTACAGGCCCAATAAGTAAGAATACTGATTCACTATATCAAATCTGAGTCAGCTTTGCAAGAGTTGTGACAGTAAGTGGTGCGATAATGATTATTTTTTTACTATTGCATAAAGGAGAGAAGTCACTTCTACTATCATAATCAAGCCAATAACTATAGTTTGCCATGAGCCTCCCTGTAAGGCTACGTGTCCAAACAGAAGCCATCCAGCGAGATAGGTTAATCGGTGGAGATGTTTCCATCCACGCTTGAGAATTCTTGTAGAGAGATTGTTTGAGGTAAGAAACAAGGGGGTCAAAATCAGCAGAGAGAGAGTTCCCAGTATTTCGAATAATGGTGGCTCAGGAGGGACTCCTGTTTCGATTACTCCTTGAAATACTTCCCAACGTAGTCCCATGGCGTGCCATATAGCTGTCAGAAACATAGCTATTCCGAGTTGTCGACGAATAGGAAGAATGAGTTGAGTGAGTGTTTTCCCCCAGGAGGTTTGAGTGAGCTCAAATCTTCGAATGATGCCAGGAATCAAAGTGAGGATGAAGAGTAAGAGCGATATTGTTCCAAGAGCTCTGGCATATGAGTATCTTTGAGCAATATCTAGAATGACCATAGGGAGTCCTAACACAAGAGTAATTGCAGGCAGACTATGACCAATAATGTGAATGAATTTTAAACTCATAAGACAGTATAGTAATATGTGATAGATGTTCCACGTGGAACATCTGAACTTCTCTTTATTATAGCATAGGTGAAATACAAAGAAGAGAATACTCTATATATTCTCTTCTTCGTTACAATCCCACCAGCGGGTGAGATTGTTTTGGCTGATCATAATATAATTAAGGTGGTCTATGAGCTTAT
>PXDG01000060.1 GCA_003565105.1 Parcubacteria group bacterium
GAAAGAGCTTAATTATACCGATTATAACGATAAGGTTATTATTACTCCTCAAGAAGCGATGAAACTTCCTCCTGAGAAAGTAACTATCCTGTGTACTGGAACGCAAGGTGAGGATAATGCCGCTCTTATGCGGATTGCCAACCGAGAGCATCGGAACTTTCATATCGAGAAAGGTGATACGGTGATATTTTCATCATCGGTTATCCCAGGAAATGAAGATTCTGTCCAGCGAGTCAAAGATCTCTTGGCTCGACAGAGAGCAAAGATTATTCATTATAAAATGATGGATGTCCACGTAGGAGGGCATGCTCCACGAGAAGACTTACGAATGATGTTGGAGCTCATTCGGCCTCAATACCTGCAACCTATTTATGGGGACTTTTATTCTTTGAAACAGCACAAAGATATGGCTGTTGAAAGTGGAATGGATCCAGACAATGTGTTATTGACCGATAATGGGCGAGTGATTGAGCTTTATAATGGTGAAGCTCGAGTAACTACTGAACGAGTGCCTGCTCATAATATGATGGTTGACGGATTAGGGATTGGTGATTTACAAGAAGTGGTGATTCGAGATCGTCAGTTAATGGCGCAAGATGGAATTATTACCGCGATTGTTCTGATTGATCCTGAAACTAAGAAAGTGACTCAAGATCCAGAAATTATCTCCAAAGGATTTGTGTATATGAAGAGTTCCTTTAAATTGATTCAAGCTATTCAAGAAGAGGTTAAAATTATCGCTGAGAAGAAAATGAGCAAGGATATGGCTCCTAATGAAGAGTATATCAAGACTGCTATTCGAGAAGAATTAGGGCAATTCTTGTATCAAAAGACGCAGCGACGACCGATGATTTTACCTGTTGTAGTAGAAGTCTAACAATACGAGTATGAGTCAGGTGTACGAAACACCCGCAATACTCATTCGCCAAATCGATCTTCCTGGTGAGGATCGGCTTGGCGTTTTTTTTACTCGTGAATATGGAAAAAGAACCCTATTACTGAAAGGTGTGAAGAAATCACAGGCAAAATTACAGTATAGATTACGAGAAGGTGAAGTTCGAGAAATTGAGTTTGTTCGAGGGAGAAATTCTGACAGGCTAACAGCGATACATCAAGAGAGATTTTTTGAATATCATCCACAGAATCTCATCTTGATCGATTGGGTCTGTACATTTATCGATACACTGATTGTAGATGAAGGAGAAGACGTTGATATCTATGATTGGGCAGAGATAGCTATACTAGCTATTCAAGAGGTTTCGAAAGAAGAGCAGGTGTCATTTGTCTCCTGGATGCTGATTAGAGGATTGAGTTTATTAGGGTACGGTCTGGATGTTAGTCAATGTGTAATGACTGGGGCTAAGAGGTCTTCAGAGTTTTATATTGCGGTTGATGCGGGTGGTTTAATTGTGAAAGATGTTGTTGTTCATCACCCTCAGAGTGTACGATTGACCAAAGAAGATATTCAAGTGATTCGGCGGTATCAAAGAGGGGAGTATTGTCATCATCAGCTTCCTATAACAATGATTCAACAATATGCTTCTTGGTATGGACTTCCTCTTCCTTATGAATATACTAGGTAAAAATATCTGAAAAAGAAAAGCCCTCTTCAATAAATAAAGAGAGCGTATAGGTGCTATGATATTGGTTAAACAATTCTTACTGGGGTAATAATATCATCTTGCCCAGCTAACTTAAGGCTGATTTTTTTTATGACGCGAGTAAGGGAAGCCTTCTCTCTTTCTGTTAGCCTTTGAGTGTTGCAGGCTTCCCAGATAAGCAGATTCTGCATCATCTGTAGTTTGCAATTTTTGATGTTCACAAAGTTATTCGGGACATAGAATAGGTACTCCCGATTATCTTTGATTACATCAAACTCAGTTCCTTCTCTAATAGGAGAGTTTCCTTCTTCAATAAGGTGATGTATTTTGGTAATACTGGACTGACACTCTTGAGAAGCGATATGATCCAGATATAAAAGTACTTGGTCTTGGAAAGATACTTCTGAATGAAGAGTGAAGCTTCCTTCGCTTACTTGAATTTTGTCATTTAGCTGAGGAGTGAAATGGTGTTTTTTATCAATCACTCTGACAAGCGGTTTTCTAAGTGGCGGAGTAGTTGTATGTGAAGTTGAGGGGATAGCTATGGTCTTGATGTTTCTTCCGATAAAGAGGAAACACGTAAAAGAAATCAAAAATATAATAATGACGTATAACAAAGAAAAAGTAAGAATCAACCCTAAAAGGAGTATTAAAATTTTTTTCATAACAAATTGTTTGTAAAGGTACAAAAAATAGTATTTCAGTATTTCAGTATATCAGTATGCTTTATGTAAGAAAGCCTGATAGTGAAATAGCTGGGGTATTATGATAAATCAACAGTGTGTTTTATGTTTGAAAACAGATGATTTACGTGTCATAATAACTTGTCAATAATACTCCTTTTCTTAAAAAATGTCAATGATAAAGGAGGGGGAAGCCCATTTATTGGGATGAAGTGAAGAATGCTAAGATGTGAATAAGATAGCTTTTTATGATATACTACATATAAGAAATATCAAATAACCTCCATTGATTATGGGAATTGAGGATATCGAAAAAAAGTTATATCGGAACGAAGATCGAGCCAAACTTGATGCTGAGAGAATTCACGAAACACCATATAGTATTTATGGGAACAAAAATACTCAAAAATCTACTGGATACGAGCATTTTGAAGAAGCAGATATCCCGTTTTTTCAGAGGCATAAAAAAAGAATAGTCAGCTATTTACTGATTGCTGTAGGAATAGCCTTTGTTGTGATTATGATTGGGGTGATTTTGGATTTGAATCAACAACGCTTTTCTCAAGAACGTGTATTAATATCTATTGAAGGTACTGAAGAAATTGACGCGGGAAACGAAGTGGAATATGTAATTCGATATACAAATAATAATTTTGCAGAATTACAAAACGTTAGATTAACTGTACAGGTGCCCCAAGCTCTGATTGATCCATCTGTGGAAATATTCGGACAAGCTCGGTCTGAAGTTCGAGAGTTCGATTTACCAAATATTGCAGGAAATGAAGAGGGGGAAATAAGAATTACGGGAAGATTATTAGCTGACTTAGGAAGTATTCATTTTGTGAAAGCTACTCTTTCATATGTACCATCTATCGTAAGTTCTACGTTTGAAACACAATCAGAATTTTCTACCACTATTGTAGAGACTCCTATTATTATTGACATACAAACACCATTAGAAAGCGCTGCAGGTGACTCTGTAGAATATATCGTGACTATTAGTAATCGTGGTCAGTCGGATTTAAATGATTTAGAATTGAATTTGGAATATCCTGAAGGGTTTGCATTTAATAGTTCAACAAGAGAACCAGTAAGAGACTCGAATGTGTTTTTGGTAGGGCGTCTCCGTCCTCGAGAAAACTATGAACTGACAATTTTTGGAAATCTTGCAGGTGAAGCGGGGCAAAGTAAAGTTTTGAAGGCTCAGGTGGGAGAACGGTCGGGGGAAAATTTTACCGTATATGCTAACGCTCAGAACGCGACACGATTGGCAGCACCATTTGTTGCCATTACCCAAGAGATTGTGGGGAATCCTGATCGAGTTGTGGCCGCAGGGGATGTATTAGAATATGTTGTTCGTTTTCGAAATAATACACAAGTACGTATAGGGCAAGGTAATCTTCGAGTTCAGTTAAATAGCCGGTTATTTGATCTTTCTCGGATGAATGCGAGTGGTGCTGATTTTGATTTGTCTACCGCAACGTTGACATGGCGATCGAGTTCTGTACCTCAGTTGAGAACTTTCGCTCCTAATGAAGAAGGAGAAGTCCGATTTAGAGTTCCAGTAGTGAGTCGTGTTCCCATTGATACGTTTGCTGATGTTGATTATACCTTAGAAACGCAAGCCTTCTTTGAAAGCGATGAAATTCCTACTCCACTGGGCATTAATCGCATTGTTCAAGGTAATAGTACTGAAGCAAAATTAGCAAGTCGCTTAATTGTTAATCAAAAAGTATTTTTTGATGGATCAGGAAGTTCTATTATTAATTCTGGACCTCTTCCAATGCAGGTAGGAGAACGAACTACCTTTACCTTGTCTTGGGAAGTTCAAAGTTTAACCAGTGATGTCTCAGGAGTTACTTTAACAAGTAGTCTCCCAGAAAATGTTTCTTGGACTGGAAATTTTGATACTGGAGGTGTGGGAGAAATAACATATAACGAAAGAACAAAGGAACTTCGCTGGGATCTTGGAAATGTTGCGGCCAATACAGGTATCTTACGACCCACCATTCGAGCGTATTTTCAAGTAGCTATTGTTCCTGCTCCAAACCAATCTGGAGGGAGTCCTGAACTATTGTCACGAACGTTATATACTGGGAGAGATGACTTTACTCAACGAGATTTAGGAGGATCTCTTTCTCCAATTCGTTCGGCAGATTTACCTGATAGATCTCAACGAGGTACTGTAGAATAAGGAAGATGTGGTATACTTAGAACTTAAGATGAAAGAATCTATTGATATGTTTGAATTATTAGATCAGCAGAAGACTCTTCGTACAGGAGTGATTCATACCTTGCACGGAGATTTGTACAGTCCCTTTTTTATGCCAGTGGCCACCAAAGGGAGTATTCGAGGTATTTCTCCTAATGAAATGCTCACTGAGGTTCAATCACAGATACTATTGATGAATACCTATCATTTGTATCTTCGTCCTGGGTACGAAAAAGTACGAAAATTAGGAGGGTTACATACCTTTACTACCTGGCCAAAGCCGATCCTTACAGATAGTGGGGGATATCAGGTGTTTAGCCTCTCTAAAATTCGCAAATTAACAGAAGAAGGCGCTGAATTTCGCTCTCACATTGATGGGTCCAAGCATATGCTTACGCCTGAAGAATCTATTCGCACACAATATTATCTAGGGAGTGATATCATTATGGTCTTGGATGAATGCCCTCCTGGAGGAAGCTCTCGAGCCTATATACAAAAGTCATTGGAACTGACTACTCGGTGGGCGCGTCGCTGCCGAGAAGAATTGGATCGGCTCTGTGAAGCTGATGGTCGTCAAGCAGGAGAACGTCCGTTACTCTTTGGTATCGTACAAGGAGGAATTTATGAAGATCTACGAAAAGAATCATTAGCTCAGTTACAAGAAATAGGTTTTGATGGATATGCTATTGGAGGCGTCTCGGTTGGGGAATCTCGGTCAGATGTGCTCAAAGTGATTCAATGGATCGCGCCATTACTTCCTTCCGATAAACCTCGTTACTTAATGGGCCTTGGAAAACCAGAAGAAATCGTATATGCGGCATTTCTGGGTATTGATATGTTTGATTGTGTCATTCCAACGAGAGAAGCTCGGCATGGGACGGTATATACCTGGAAGTCTGCTGATAAAGAAGGAGATGTTCATAGATATCTGGATGCTTTAGAGGAAACTTCTCAACAAGCTAAGCTTCCTGCAGAATCATTCTTTGATATTGTGCGTATTCAAAACGAAAAACATGAATATGATATGACTCCGATTGATTGCTATGCGGACTGGAAAGGGGCTGATCAATATGGAAAAGCCTATATTCGCCACCTCTTTCAAGTAAAAGAGCATGTAGCCTTAGAGTATCTTTCTCGTCACAATCTCTATTTTTATTTGGAAATGATGCAATATATTCGTTCATATAAATCATAACCACTCTTTATGTCATACCTTGTCTTTGATATCGAAACTGTTGGAGCAGATTGGGATTCGTTGGATACCGAAACCCAAGACTATCTTTTAAAGTACGCTGAAACTGAAGAAAAGAAACAAGAAATTCGAGAAACACTCGGCTTTTACCCGTTAACAGGTCAAATTGTGGCTATTGGGCTGTATGATCCAGAAAAGAACATCCAGAGTGTCTACTTTCAGGATCCTACTCATGAAGGTGACTCTCGATACGAAAAAGATGGAGTACATTATATTGTGGGAACAGAACAAGAAATTCTAGAACTCTTTTGGGCCACAGTACGCAAATATACTACTATGGTTACCTTTAATGGACGAGAATTTGATTGTCCATACATTTTATTACGTTCAGCTGTACATCGAGTCAAACCAACCCGAAACTTGATGCCATATCGGTATTCGGATAAAGAGCATGTTGATCTTTTGGACCAGCTTACCTTTTATCGAGCTACTCGTAAATTTACCCTGGACTACTTTTGTAAACGATTTGGTATTATCAGTCCCAAGTCTGTAGGGGTAACTGGGCATGATGTTCCTCAGATGTTTGCTGATGGGAGGTGTCGAGAAATAGCCGAGTATTGTATGCGGGATGTGGTGGCTACGGGAGATCTTCTAGATATTTGGAAAACGTATCTAAAAATGACCTAATTATGAAAGATGTCTCTATTATCGTCTTAGCTTGGAATAATGTTACAGACGTTACAAATTGTATTACTTCAATTATTCAAGGTACAGACATCTCCTATCAACTGATTGTGGTTGATAACGGTTCTCAAGATGATACGCCCAGGTATTTGTCTGAATTACAAAAAGAGTGGAATCGTGATGATGAACTTTTGGTGATTACAAATCAGAAGAATTTGGGCTATGCAGCTGGTAACAATGTGGCACTTGAGTATATAACAGGAAGGTACACCTTATTTTTAAATCAGGACATTGTCATTGAACCAACCAGTATTGATCAGTTGGTGGCTTGGATGAAGGAACATTCAGAATACGGAGCGATTGCTCCACAACTTCAGTACCCAGATGGGACAATTCAGCTGAGTTGTCGACAATTACCAACCCCGATAAAGATGCTCCAGAATTATCTCAAAGGTTCCTGGAATGATGAAAAGCTGTTTGATCATTCTCAGAGTCAAGATTGTGAACAACCCATGGCCTCAGCTATTATGTTACCGAGTGATGATATCAAACAACTAGGAGGGTTCGACGACCATCCCGACTATTGGTTGTTCTTTAACGATGTTGACTTATCAAAACAAGTCTTTGAATCGGGAAAAAAGACATACTTTTTAGCAGAATCCAAAATGATGCATCATCATGGGGCTAGTACTCGAAAATTGGTGAAAATCAAAAAATTGAAATATTGGCATCGAGGTATGATTCGATACTTTTCTAAATGGTATTGTCAATTATGGTGGCAAAAAGCACTGTTGTATCTCGGAGCAGGATTGAGTTTTGTGGGGCTCTTTATCAGAGATCTATTGAGAGGTTTGAAATCAAGTACCTAAATTAATTCGTTGATTATGAAAATTGCTGTACACGCTTCCCATTTATCTCAAGATCGTGAGGATGGAAACCAGACCTATATTATGAATCTTTTTACCCACTTAGCTCAAGTGGATCAAAAGAATCAATACGATTTTTATTATTCTGCTCCACCAAAACGGCATCTGGAAGCTCCTAATTATCATCATATTATTCATCAAGCCCCAGTTGCTTGGACTCAGCGAGTATTTCCTCAATTGTTACGGAAAGATAACCCAGATGTGTTGTTTATGCCGATTCAAATGTTACCTTTTTTGAAATCAAAAAAACAAAAATCTGTTGTTACCATTCATGACTTAGCATTTTTCTATTATCCAGAAACCTTTCCATGGAAAGATAGAACCTTACATAAAATATACGTACGGGAAGCAATTATGTCTTCAGATGCCCTTATCGCCATTACTCAAGCTACTAAAGACGATATTTTAGCTCGATATAATGTCCCAGAAGATAAAATTCATGTAATTTATCATGGCATAGATCACACTCGGTTCCGTCCGTCAAATCAGGATGATGATGACTTGATTCAAGCGGTAAAAGATAAATATAGTATTCACAAACCCTACCTCCTTTTTGTAGGAAATGTTCAGCCACGGAAAAATGTTCAAGGATTGATCAAAGCCTTTTCCCATTGGAAAGCTACTACAAATATCAATGCTCAATTAGTTATTGCTGGTGCTAAAGCTTGGATGGTAGAAGATGTTTTGGAAGAGGTGCAAGAATTACTAGAAAATGATATAATTTTTACAGGACGATTCTTAGATGAAGAACTCCCTCCACTTCTGTGGGGAGCCACAGCATTTGTTTTACCGAGTTTCTACGAAGGATTCGGACTCCCTATTTTAGAAGCAGCAGCTTGTGGTACTCCAGTACTGATAGCTGACACACCTGCTCTAACAGAAGTTGCAGGAAACGCTGCTATGATATTTGATCCACATAACCCTCTTGACATAGCTGCTAAAATTGATACACTGTGGTCTGATACTCAACTACAACAAGATATGAGACAAAAAGGGTACCGCCGAGCTCAAGAATTTTCTTGGAAACGTTGTGCTCAAGAAACACTAATACTACTAGACGCAATATATGGATATTAAGCCCCCAAAGCCTATACATACAGGTTCAAAATCAGCTTCGGCTGTTCAGAAACCTGGTTTACGACGAAAAAGAATCATAAGATCTTTGGTTGCTGTTGTTATCATTTTTATTGGTGTTGGTGGAGTTCTTCTCTTTCGAGCTAATAGTATACTGAATTCTATTACAGGTAATAATCAGAATGTGTTTCGTACATTTGAACATCTATTAGCTCGAGAAAATACTCAACTCGCCAATGAAGATGGACGGACAAACATTGCGGTCCTTGGGATTCGAGGAAAAAATGATCCTCATGGAGGGTTATTAGCTGATGCAATTATGATTATTTCTCTGAATGAGCCCACCAAAGAAATCGCGCTCATCTCTATGCCTCGTGACTTGCGAGCAGAAGTTCCAGGAATGAGAGGATATCGTAAATTAAATTCGTTAAATGGTTTAGGAGAAAATAGAGATTTAATCGAGGGACTTGAACTAACAAAATCTGCTCTTGCTGATATCACAGGAATGGAAATTCATTACGGAATTACCCTGGACTTTGAAGGATTTAAAGGTATTATTGATGCTTTAGGGGGAATTACAGTAAATGCTGCAGAAGATTTTCACGATCCTAATTATGATGGAGGTATTACCGTGACACAAGGACCGACCTATATGGATTCAGAGAAAGCTCATAAGTATGTTTGGGCTCGTCTGACTACGAATGACTTTGATCGGGCACGACGCCAGAGAGAAGTAATTAATGGAATGAAGGACAAAGCCGAAGAAAAAGGTGCTTTGAGAAACCCATTGTTTCTCTTGAATGTCTTAGATACTTTAGGAGATAATAATTTAAAGACTACAATGCAGGTTGAAGAAATGAAGGCTGCACTTCGAGAAATGTCAAAATATAACCTTGATGAAATGATTGAAAAAGGATATGATACTTCTCTTGATGGCCCACTCACCTCATATACTGATCCTGTAGCAGGTTACCTCATTGTTCCGCGGGCTAATGATTGGAGTGAACTCCAAGAAGATATTCAAAGTATTTTTACTCCAAATATTCCTGATGAAATGGAATCAGTGAATAATTTCTAAGAGTATGCAGGAGAAATATACCGTAGCCATTACTATTGTAAATTACAATACTCGAGAGCTATCTTTATATTGTATTCGTAAGATTTATGAAGCGAATATTCAACTTCCATTTCAAATTATTTTTTTAGATAATGCCTCTTCTGATGGAAGGCAAACTATTGAAGATATTCAAGATGAATTTCCTGAAGTCATTACTATTTTAGAAGACGTTAATACTGGATATACTCGAGGAGTAAATACCTGTACCAAAAAAGCTGCAGCTAAATATATTTTTAACCTTAATTCAGACACCGTTCTTGAGCCTGGAGTTGTTGAGAAGATGGTTGAATATATGGAAAATAACCCAAAAGTTGGCCTTCTTGGACCACAATTACTTAATATGGATGGGTCTGTCCAAGAATCTTGTTATCGATTTGTAACCCCTGAAATTGCTTTGTATCGGAGAACTCTATTAGGTCATCTTCCATATGCGAAGAAAAAGCTTGAAGATTTTGTGATGAAAAATATGGATTGGAGTACCACTCAAGAGGTTGATTGGATTTTGGGGGCTGCTATACTGTTCCCCAAATCTTTGACGGAGACAGTGGGACATTTGGATGAAGACTTATTTCTGTATCTCTCAGATACATACTATGCTTGGCAAATGTGGGAGAAAGGGTATAAAGTAGTCTATTTCCCCGAAGTGAAACTGTATCATTATCATCGAAAATCAAGTCGGCAACAAATGTTTTTGAAACGTATATTTTGTAATAAAGCCTACCGTATTCATATCCGAGATGGAATAACATACTTTCGTAAAATATGGAGAAAACCACTTCCTCGTAGTTAATAGAAAAATACTATAGACATATTAATAATCTAAGATTACTCTATGAAATTCTTAAACACATTTGTTACAGTACTACTATTAGGAATCTCTTTTGTTGCTGGAGGCGTGTTTTTTTCAGAATATACAGATTCATTTATTTCTTCTGGGGATTTGTTTTCTCAAGAAACAGCTGTAGAGGTCGATGCGTTACAGGAAATATATGAATTTTTAGAGGCGTCGTATTATGATGCATCTAAATTTGAAGATACCAGTGTATTTGAATTGGGAGCAATGAAAGGGTTAGTCGATGCTCTCGATGATCCTTATACTGTGTATTATACTGCTGAAGAGTTTTCGAAATTTCGCTCTGATTTAGAAGGAGAATTTGAAGGGATAGGAGCTCAAATTGGAATTCGAGAGCAACAACTAATGGTGGTGACCCCACTTGAAGGAACTCCTGCAAAAGAAGCTGGATTAGAACCTGAAGATCGAATATTATCTATTGATGAGACCAGTACGAGGGGAATGACTGTTGAAGAAGCGGTTGCTATTATTCGGGGGGAGAGAGGGACTGAAGTTACTCTTTTGATCGAAAAACCAGCTACGGGAGAAGTTCAAGAAGTAATTATTGTCCGGGATGTTATTTCTATACCCAATGTTAGAGCACGTGTAGAAGATGAGATCGGAATTCTTGCTTGGGGGCAGTTTCAGTCTGATACAGCCCAAGAAGTTGCTTCAGAACTTCAAGAATTTCAAAATCAAGGAATAAATAATGTTATCTTAGATCTCAGATTTAATGGAGGAGGATTTTTAAATACAGCGATTGATATTGTAGATTTGTTTGTTGAAGCTGGTGAAGTTGTAGTTTCTGAACAAGGTCGTGATGGATTAGAATCAGAATCAAAGACGAAGAAAGAGGCTCGATTTGGAGATATGAATTTGGTTGTTTTAATAAATAGAGGTAGTGCAAGTGCGGCTGAAATTACTGCTGGTGCTTTGAGTGATCTAAAAAATGTTCAATTAGTTGGTGAAAAAACATTTGGGAAAGGGGTTGTCCAACGAATGCATAATTTGGGTGTAGAAGGAACAATCAAATATACCGCTGCAGAATGGTTAACACCTTCAGGAGATAAAATACATGAAGTGGGAATTTCTCCTGATATAGAGGTTCTATCAGATTCCTCTACTGAGGGAGAAGAGGTTGAGGATATTCAATTAGAACGAGCTAAAAGTCTCTTTGAAAAATAAGAGAAAGTACGGTTTTTGATAATAATTACACTTTCTCTGACTCATCAAAAAAGACTCATTTTTGATGAGTCTTTTTTTGATAGGAAATGGAGTGAGATTATGAGATTACTGAGATGGTAGTCACAAATTTAGACTTTCCAGTGAAATTGGTGATTTTTTTCTTCCCAAATTTCACTTTTCCATTGGCCATAGCAAATATCGTGTCGTCTTTTCCTACCGCTACGTTGGTTCCTGGTCGATATTTAAGCCCACGTTGCCGAATGAGGATGTTTCCTTTTTCAACAACTTGACCATCATATCTCTTTACTCCAAGGTATTGAGGATTTGAATCAGTAAAGTTACTTGCTGATCCACCAGCTTTTCTATGTGCCATAATTCTTCTACGTTTATTGCAAAATATGGTATAATCATACCTAGGAATCAAATATTTGTCAAGGATAAGTAGTACTAGTTCTAAGATATAATCTTATGAGGGAATCATTGTTGAAGCAAATCAGTACTGTATGGGTGATGGTATCTTTGTTATCTGTAGGGGGGGCACTGTATCTCGTTGGGAGGATTGATGCTTCAGAATCACTTCAACAGTCACCGATTGAAGTTGTTTATCCTGAGGAAAGTGCAGTTCGGCAACATACGGTGATGACTGAAGATTCTGGGGAGGGGCAATTAAAATCTGTGCCAGAACCTTCAGAGGCATTGGTAGCCAGTAGAAATGGAACACGATATTACACTCCAGGCTGTTCTGGTATTGGCCGTATTAACGCAGAGAATCGTATCTACTTTGATACGGTAGAAGAAGCTGAAGCTTACGGTCTGACTCTAGCACAAGCCTGTCAATAATTAGTTTATATGTCAAGACACTACATACCTCGTTCAGATAGAGCCTATCGTCCACCTAGATCGTCTCAACAGCCATCTGGTTTTCCTCAAAAATCGAAAAAGTCGTCGAAACAGAAAGTTGATTCTCGACAGAAACATCCAATACTTACTTTTATTATTTGGATTATATTGATCGTGTCAGGAATATCAGGGCTTTTTTTTATGAGTCGTTGGGAGTATCTTGAAGTGAAATCTATTGAAATAATTGGAACTGATCGGTTAAATCCAGACCGTATTGAATCTATTGTAAATCAAGCTCTTGATTCACAGGTGAATAACTGGTGGAATAGTAGGAATGTCTTTCTCATTCCTCAAAGACCTATCAAAAATACCATTGTACAGGAAGAACCATCCGTAAGTAATGTGAAAGTACTCCGAAGCTTTCCTGATAAAGTGGTTGTTATTCTAGAAGAACGGTATCCAATTTTTGAATTATGTTCTAGTTCGGAATGTATATTTTTAGCTAATGATGGAGTAGCTATTGCATCTGGTGGAAACTCTTCGTTAATTACTATTCAACGAGATGGAATCAATACAGTGGGAGAACAGATATTTTCGCAAAGAACTATTGATTGGTTACAAAATATTGTTCATATGTATTCGATTGACCTAGGATTGATTATTCAAGAAATAGAGGTGGTATTAGAAGGAGAATCTGGTATACTAGAAATAGGATTGATTATTCAAGATGGATATCGTATACGCTTAGATTTTGAAACCGACATACTAATTCAGAAGTATGCATTAGAAGCTGTGTTTGCATCTGAAATACCAGAAGAGCAGCGATCTAATCTTGAATATATTGATTTGCGCGTGCCAAATCGAGTTTATTATCGGTTTCATAATCAAGAAGATGAGTCATCACATAGTAACCCTGATGATAATAGTTTTCTAGAAAGTGAAGAGTCGTCTATAAATGTAGATCAAGAATCTCTATGAAAAAATATATACAGCGTATGGTAACTATTCTTTCAACACGATTTGTTGTGGGGATTTCTATTTTTTTGACGACTGTTTTGATGATAGGCACTACTTGGAATGATAGTCCGTCTTTCAGTGAGGCGGAGACATTGAGTCAAGGATATCATTTGATAAGCTATGGTGTCGGATTGGATTCCTTTACAAATATAGGAGCCGCTTTGATCGCAAGTGCTTGGCTGATTATTGTATCTTGGTTTGGAGGATTCTCTTTATGTTTTTTGGAATGTTCAGGGTTATCTGGTTTGTCAGCTTGGCAAGATGTTCAAGCAATACTTTTGGTTACGAGACTCCCTTTTATTGTTACGTTTGTTCTAGCGATAGTGTGGTTAATAGATATGGTTCAAAGATATACAAGATCGTCATTAGTAGCTAAAATAAGTGTGATACTCCTGTGTTTTTCTCCTACAATGTTGGGATTTGGTGGTCTTATTGGAAGTTGGTCTCTAAGTTTATTGGGAACAGTAATTATTTTGGATTTGTTCTTGAAGGCTCAAATCAATTCAAGATTGATTCATTGGATTCTTTTAGGTTTGTATAGTGCAGCTATCGTATTTTTGATCCCAATGCTATGGACTGTAATATTCTTACTGCTTGTGTATTGGTTGATCGATTGGGTTTTTATTCAACAAAAGTCAGCAAATGAAAAATATTTTCAAACCGTAGGAGGCATTCTTTATTGGTTGATCTTTAGTCTTGGTGTGATTCAAATAGGATATGGCTTTTTTACTCGAGGGGAGGATATGTATCAATGGTATTTGGTCGATGCTTGGCATTGGATTTTCACCCTAATGAACCCAGAAGAAGTGTTCCTTTTTGGTTTATGGTGGGCACGAGATTGGGGAGGTATTCACACGGTATTGTCGTATGCATTAAAGGAGCCATTTCCTATTTTGATATTTGTAGCTATGCTGTTAGGGATGTCTTGTGTTTGGATGTTGCGTGCACAAATATGGAGTCGTAAATGGATTATAGAACATCGCTTCCAAGTGATTTTGATTTGGTTAACTCTTGGATTATCAATGGGCGCTGTAGTTTTCGCTGGTGTTACGGGAATATCCAGTATATGGCTCCCTATTGCCTTAGGATATCCACTTATTGCTTTGGGCATTCGACATCTCTTAATTCCCTGGAAGGTTTCAGTTTGGATTCTTCTTATTCTTGGAGTGTGGTATGTAAGTATTCCATTTTATACGTTCCCTCACTATATATCTCATACAAATATCTTTACTGGAGAGGGTGATTTTGCCTACCTTGCCTTTAATGGAAGTAATATTGATGCTGGTCAGGATTTGTATCGATTGGCGCGGTGGACGAAAGCCCAAGATATCGGTACAATATATATAGATTACCAAGGAAGTATAGATCCATCAGTGTACTTAGGTGATGCTTATATACCGTATAGCTCGGAAGATGGACAAAAACCCAATCAATATATAGCAATTAGTGTGAATAGCTATCATCAATCTTTCCGAGAAAAAAAACAAGGACTTCGTAATCAAGAATATTGGTGGTTAGAATGGAAGCATCCTCAAGCTCAAATTGGGAATTCTATTGTCATCTATCAACTCCCTGAACATAAATAACCTATATTACTATGGCTGAATACCAATCATCTACTCCTGAAAAACCACATTCTTCTAGCGAGACTATAGATACATATAATCAGACTTCTGTAGAAGAGCATCCCTCTCATCAAATAGAACAACAGTTTCATCAAGAGCGAGAGATTCAATCTGAGCAAGCTCGTCGACATATGGCGGAGATGATTGAAGAGCAGAAAACCATACAAAAGCTGGCTAATGACGACACCTCAGACATTGATCTAGCTCATATCCCCAAAAAAGAAAAATCGTTTACAGCCTGGTTAGAACACCTTGCACCAGAAGATCGGGTTCCCGTAAGTAAAAAGCTAATTCTTAGTAAAGGAAAAAAATTAGTTGATGTGATACATTCCTTTATTTTACTTGAAGATTTTTCGGGATTGGATTCTTTAGAAGAAGAATTGTCAGAATCCTATGATGAGTTAGTGACACACGATATACTTCCTGATTTACGGAGAAGAAAATAAATTAACACTAATACGTATGCTCCCTATTATTTTGATGAGTATTATCTTTCTTTGGATAATCTCTATAATTGCTGTTATAGTAGCGATATTTATTCGACCACATATTGAGAGAAAAAAAATTAATAGAGGTTTAGCAATGACTCAATATCGTGTTCGAGTACCTCGAACTGGAGTGAAAGAAGGCACTGATCCTAAAGAACTTATTGGGGTAATGGAACAGATGTATGCAGGATTTTCGTATTTGAAAACACCTCCAATGTGGGAGCGAATACTGAATGGAGATCCATATATATCTTTAGAAATTGTCAGCCCTACAGAACGAGATGAGATTAATTTTTATATTGGGGTTCCTAAGGGCTATGAGAGTATTTTTGAAAAACAATTACATGGATTTTATCCCGAAGCTGATTTAGAAAATATTACGGATTATAATGTAATGACAAATAACGGTCAGGTGAGGGCATCGTATTTAAAACTTGCAAAACCAAAAATTTTACCGATTCAAACCTATCAAGAGTTAGAAACCGATCCTCTACAAGGTTTGACTTCTGCATTATCAAAGATTCAAGAAGATGAAAGTGCGGTGATTCAAATCCTTATAAAAAAAGCAAACTCTGGATGGAGTGAAAAAGCTCGCAAAGTAGCAAAATTGATGCAAAAAGAAGGTCTTGATTTTAGAAAAGCTTATAATAAAGAATACGGAGGAGCTGTCCAAAAAATTATCACAGAAGTACGTAAAGGAACACAAAAGTCTGAAGAAAATAAACAAGAATTAACTTCTTTTGATCAAAATATTATTAAAGGAATCGAACAAAAAACTGCAAAAGTCGGCTTTCAAACCAATATTCGGTTAATGACTATTTCTCCAGATGCAACACGATCAGAGGTGTTATTAGAACAGCTTCAAGGCTCGTTTTCACAGTTTGCGAGTGAAGAATGGAATGAATTTAAAATAGTGAATTATAAAAAAGAGAAAATTCAAAAATTTCTCTATAAGTTTATTTTTCGTATTTATGAAGAGTCTGAAGCTATGCTCTTAAACTCTTCAGAACTTACCAGTATCTTTCATATTCCTACGGCTTTATTACAAACTCCAAAGATTCAATGGATTACCTCAAAAGCATCTCATCCACCAGTAGATCTGCCTGCAGAAGGATTATTGTTAGGGAAGAATGTCTATAGAGGAGAAGAAAAACTAGTGCATATCACCGATGAAGATCGGAGGCGCCATATGTATCTGATTGGACAAACAGGTACAGGAAAAACCTCTTTAATGAAAAAAATGATTGAAGGAGATTTGAAAGCAGGACATGGTATAGCACTACTTGATCCGAATGGAGACTTTGCCGAAGATGTCATTGGAATGATACCGAAAGACCGTATTGATGATCTCATTTACTTCAATCCCCAAGATCTTGAATATCCATTAGGGTTGAATGTCTTGGAAGCAAAAACCCCTGAAGAGCGAGACTTCTTGACTCAAGAGATGATCTCAATTTTCTATGCTCTAGTTTCAGATCCTAGTATGATTGGGCCAATGTTTGAGCATAATATGCGAATGGCTATGGGAGCACTTATGTCAGACCCAGAGAATCCGTATACCATTGTAGAAATTCCCAAAATGTTTGTTGATGAGGAATTCCGAGCAAAAATTCTCCGTAAAGTGAAAGATCCGATTCTTCTAGATTTTTGGGAGAAAGAATTCCCAGCCTCGCAAAAAGGTTCTCAAGCAGGAGATATGCTTGGGTATTTACTATCCAAACTCGGACGATTCATTGAGAATGAAATGATTCGAAATATTATTGGTCAACAGTACTCGTCAGTCGATTTTCAAGACATTATGAATAATGGAAAGATCTTGATTGCCAATCTTTCTAAAGGTGCGATCGGAGATCAGAATAGTCAGTTGTTAGGAATGCTTTTAGTCTCAAAGCTCCAGGTTTCAGCTTTCAAACGAGCTAATATACCTGAAGAGGAACGACGAGATTTTTATCTGTATCTTGATGAGTTCCAAAACTTTACTACTGATAGTATATCTACCATCCTTTCAGAAGCCCGAAAATATCGATTAGATATGATACTTGCACATCAATTCATCGGACAATTACCAGATAATATTCGCAACGCAGTATTTGGAAATGTAGGAACAACGGTAGCCTTTCGTATCGGAACAGAAGATGCTGAAGTGTTGGCACAAAAAATGCAACCAGAATACAATGCTCAAGATTTAGCAGATATAGATAATCTTAACGCAGTCATCAAATTGATGATTAATGGAAAGACCTCAAAAGCATTCAACTTACAAGTGATGTTTGCTGATCGAGGGAATAAAGAACTTCAAGAAGCTCTTAAGGAACTATCCCGATTAGAGCATGGGACAAAGCATAGTGTGGTTGAGATGGAGATGAAAATGCGAAGATAAAGCAAGATATTCCTTACTCCGTCTCATTACATTATCTCCATAATTATGATATGATGGGTACGATAATCTATTGAAAATAATCATAAAAAAATGAAACAGAAAGGATTCACATTACTAGAGATATTATTAGTAATAGGAGCCATAGGAATCTTAGCAGCGATAGTAATCGTAGCCATTAATCCACAAAGACAAGTAGCAGAAGCGAGGAATGGAAGGAGACAAGCAGAAGTAAGAAGTATCTATCAGAGTATTCAGCAGTATGTGATAGATGAAGGGAGTAATCCCAACCCGATTCGCCAGATGAATAGTGGAGTAGATAATAGAAGAGAGATATGTAAGCAAGGAGTAGAAGGAACGCCAGAATGTATTAATCTGGCAGAATTTTTGGTACCGACATATATAGCCAGTATCCCCGAAGATCCGCAAGGAGGAACAGAATTTAGTACCAAGTATAGCGTTATAAAAAACATCAACAATACCATCGCAGTAAGAGCCGAAGAGGCCGAACTGGGAGTAAGTATCATAGCAGGAAGGATACTCGATGGAGAGAACGGAGGAGGAGCTGAAGGAGGCCCAGAGCAGATCACTGGGTTAAGTGCAGAAGTTATAGACAATAGAGATATTCAACTTACTTGGAATATCCCCAGTAGCCAAACAGAAATAGAAGAGTACGTAGTACTCTTCACCTCAGGAAATGGAAGTAAAGATCAAGTCATAGCAGGAATAACAGAGAGTAGTTATTTGCTAGAAAATCCAGGGATAGGGATTTATAGAATAGCAGTAATAGCTATTAATGAAGCAGGACAGAGTGAAGAGTCTAATGAAGTAGAGGTGCTACTTTGTGGTACAGGACTATGTACAGATCATGGAGGAGCAGATTGGATTATTACTGATAATACTACTACATCAGGTCTGCATTATAATGTAGGAAACTTCGGAGTAAATACCAGCAGAACACTGACCGTTGATCAAGGAAATCCATTTGGAGTATATGCAGATAGTGTATCTGTAATAGGAAGCATAAACGCAAATGGGAGAGGATACC